>CAXSHC010000047.1:5624-12291 GCA_964236745.1 uncultured Acetobacteraceae bacterium | reverse complement strand
AAGCGGAGGGTCGGACGCGGGTCCGGCTTCCCCGCTACGGGGTGGTCGACGTTTCTATCCTGGGACGCCCCGGTGCTGCGCCACCTTGCGCCGCAGCAGGTTGCTGAACGCGTTGCGTATCTTCAGCGCCGCCTCGTGGCGATACCTGAACAGCGCGGTCTGCGGCGTCATGATCAGCATCACCGGGTTGCACTCGAACAGCACGAGGCGCCCGTCGCGGTGCAATGCGAAGTCCACCCCGAAATAGTCCAGGTCGATCCGTTCCGCGATGCTGCGCAGCGCGGTCACGGCCAGCACCCCCAGGTGCCGCTCGGGCTGGTCCAGGAACTCCGCCTCCTCGAGGCGATGCTGCTCGCTGCGGCTCATGTCGGAGCGGAAGTAGTGGTTCAGCCAGCCGGCGCTGACCGACAGGTGGTAGGCGAACATGGCGCCGCCGACGAACACCACCCGGTACTTCCGGTACACCCCGTCGTCCGAGGCGTATTCCACGAACCGCGTCAGGTACAGCTCGTCCGTGCCGTCGCCTTCGGCGTGGCGGCGCAGCGTTTCCTTGTTGTCCGCCTTGCGCACGTCGCCGCCGCCGTGGCTGCCGATCGGGCGGCTCAGCAGGGGAAAGCCGACCTCCTCCAGCAGGACCGCCGCCTCGCCGCGAAGCAGAACCTGTCGCTGCACCCGGAGCGTCGCCGGCACCACGGCTTCCGGTATATTGCGGAGGCGGGCGGCGATCTGGTCGCGCGTGGTCCTGGCCGCCTCGGCCGGCTGGTTCAGCACCGGCGCCGGCATGTCCGCCAGCAAACGGTCCGCCAGGCGCATCGCTTCCGCCGCACCGTCAGCATCCGCGATCGCGTTGAAGAACACGTCGTAGCTGCGCGCGATCTGCGCCATTAGATAAGGAACGCCGTCCAGCAGCGGGATGGTGTCCACCAGCCGGCCGGTGTGGTCCACCAGGAACTCCGTCGGCGTGTTGACGAACCCGGGCGCCGTCAGGATGCCGACGCGCAGGCGCCTGTCCAGGGCCGCCGGACCCGCCGCCGCCCATCGCTTTCAGGGCAGGCCCAGCACGATGGGCTCCCGCGCCTCGTCGAAGCGTCCCGCCCGTTGCAGCGCGAAGGCGAGGTTGCCGTGGTTCTCCGGCGTGGGCTCGAGCTCGACCACCTTGCGGCAGCTGTTGATGGCGGCGTCGAAGGATCCGGCCAGCCGGAGCTGGAGGTGTACCAGCGCCTTCCACACCTCGACCAGGTTGGGCTGCGACCGCGCCGCCAGCAGAAGCTCCTGCAGCGCCTCCTGCATCAGCCCGAGGCTCACCAACGCCCTGCTCCGGGCGAGGCGCAGGTGGCCCAGTTCCGGATGCCGTTCCGCCGCCTGCTTCAGCAGCGCGCTGGCGGTATCGGCGCGTCCCGCGGCCCCGTAGCCGTGAACCAGCTACGCCGGTATGCGCGGGTGAAACGGTTGGAGTGCCAAGGCTCCGGCCAGCGCCGCGAGCCCGCGCTCGTCCTGTCCCGTCGCCAGCTGTGCCAGGCCCAGTCCGCCAGGGCCGGCGCGTTATCCGGATGGAGGGCGACCAGCGGCTGCAGAAGCTGCTCCGCTTCCGTGGCCCGCCCGTTCGCCATCAGCCAGTCGCCGAGCGCCAGCACGGTGCTCGTGTTGTTGCCGAACACGGCTTCCAGGCGGGCACGGTCTACGGTACCTCCGGCACCGCGACCCTCAGACACCCGTGGCTCGCTTGAACATCATCATCGCCACCCGCCCGGAACATCCCCGGAGCGACCCTGGATGACGCCGCTCCGACCGGTCAACCCGCCCGCGCCGGATCGGGCGGCGTGCTGCTCCGGACGGTCCGACCATCGCCTCCCAGGCCGCAACAGCCAGCAACGGAACGCCCGCAATGCTGCCCGCTTACCCGGACCGGACCGCATCGCGGCTACAAAGGGCACGATCCGCGTACCACCGCGTTCGGGGGCCCTCCCCGGCAATCGCCGTGCCGCCTGACCCTGGGCCTCCACGGCCCAGGCAGGGCGTTCAGGATCCGATCATTCCGGCTTGTTGAAGACGGTGATGGTGATCGTGCGCGGGATCGCGGCGTCCGGCAGCGCCGTGGGCTGTTCGCCGCCGTGCATCACCGTGATCATGCGGAAGTCCGGCGCGTGCTCCGAAGCGCCGCCGTCGCGTACCGCAGTGATGGTCGTCATGCGTGGCTCCACCGCATCCGGCAGCGCCGTCGGCTGCTCGCCATGCACCGCGGTGATCACGATCGACCCGCCTCCCAGGGCGCTGAGACCGGACCCGCCCCGACATCTGATCGTGCCCGTTCACGGCCGTGATCACGATCGGCTTCGCGAACGCGGCCGGCTGGCCCGATGCCGTCCCGCCGCCCTGCGCCAGGGTAATGGTTATCATCGCCGGAGCGCCGCCCTTGCCCGACGCCAGGAGGTCCTGGAAGTCGCGCGCGAGGGGGGCGGTGTCCTCCGCCTGGGTCGTGGCGGAGCCCTGAACCGGTCCGGCAGCATCGATGTTGGTCATGATCGCCTCCGCTTTGGGTCGACGCCGCGCGCCGTGGGGGTGACCGGCACCGGATGCCGGGCGGGTGCCGGGCGCATCAGACGATCGCTTCGGCAGGTCCGGCGGATACTCGATGAAGTGGTTCGGCATCCGGTCAAGGTTGGTGAGGCTGATGCTGATGCTGGCCGTTTCGCCGGAAACGTGGTGCCACCAGCCGATCGGGATGTAGAGCACGTCGCCCGCCTCCACCGTCACGTCCAGCACAATGGCGCGCTCGAACAGCGGATAGGACGACGGCGCCGGTTGCAGCGGATCGACCGGGCTGAACACCCATTTGCGGTTGTAGACGTAGGGCACCTGCGTGGCCGGATACAGCCGGAACCGTTTGCGGCCGTGGATCTGGCAGAACAGGATGTGGTTCAGGTCCTGGTGCATGCCGGTGACGATGCCGGCCGGGCCCATCCACAGGAACATCGACTTCTCGAGCGGTGTGTCGGCAAGGTAGCCGTCGCCGAGACTGCCGACCTGCTCGTGCACGAACGCGAAGGGCGGGCTGTCGAGCACGAAGCTGTTCGCCGTCATGTACACGTCGTTGCCGCGTCCGTCCTCGACGTGGTCCACGAACTCGGCGAAGCGCATCGTGCGTCGGAGGCGGTCGCCGTTCTGCATGTGCCGCGGATCGCCCTCGCGGCCCGCCTCGACCTCCACCGCGGTGTCCGCGCCCACCAGGTCGAGCAAGGTGCGCGGAGTCCAGTGCCGGGCCGGCCAGTGGTCGAAGCCGCCGGAGAACAGGCCCGGACGGTTGACGGACAGGTGGTCGCGCAGGAAGTCGGCGAACGGCGGCAGCGGCGTGCGCTCGACGCGCAGGTGCGCCGGATCGTAGCGGCGGTAGTAGTCCAGCGTCTTGAGCAGCGATTCCCGCTTGTTGAGCAGGACCACGCACCGCCTCATGGCGTGAAGGTAGGGGTGGCTTTCGGCGGCATCCAGTTCGCGTTCCGCCAGCGCTTCCGGCACGCCGCCCCCCACCAGCACGGTCCTGATCTGGTCGCGGTGGCGGCCGAGCGCCAGGTTCTCCGCCAGCCACGATTTCACCGACGGGGAAAGCTCCTGGGTGGTCGCGGGGTCCAGGGTTTCCACGGTCACGCGCCCGCGCCGTTGCGTGGCTGCGGGAATGCGCGCGCGGGCCGCTGGGGAACGGGTTCGGCGGCGTCGATCACGCCATCCTCCGTTGCAGATGCGGCATCCGGGCCGCCGGGATCATGGCAAGACGTAGCGCGCACGCGACCAGCCGCGCAACCCTACGCCGCATCCCGGCGTTCGCCGCCGTCGCCGCGCATCGCGGCAGCCTCAGCCGCGCAACGGCGACGCGTCGAAGCAGGCCAGCAGCGCGCCCGGCCCCGGATACACGGCAACGCACCCGCCCTTGCGCAGGTCGTCCTCCGTGAAGCCGCCGCTCAGCATGCCGATGGTGGCGATGCCGGCCTTGCCCGCTGCCTGCGCGTCATAGGGCGTGTCGCCGATCGCCACCGCGTCGCCGCCGTCGAGCCGGAGCTTCTTCAGCGCCACCTGGAAGATGTCCGGCGACGGCTTGGATCGTTCCGCGTCCTCGGACGAGGTGGACACGTCCACCAGCCCGGTGACCCCGGCCAGCTCCAGGTACACCTCCAGCTCGTCCTTTTTCGCCGACGACGCGGCCGCCACCTTCAGCCCGGCGTCGCGCACCCGACGCAGCAGCTCCGGCACCGCCGAGAAGGGGCGCACCATCGGCAGGTACTTCGACTTGAACAGCTTGCCGCGGAACGCCTCGATGTCCTTGCCCTGGTTCTCCACCTCCGCGTCGGACAGGAACACCGGAAGCAGCTGGTCGCCGCCCTTGCCGATCTGGCTGCGCGCCTGCTCGAACGTCACTTGGTACCCGAACTTGGCGAACGCCTCGTGCCAGGACAGCGCGTGAAGGTCGACGGAATCGACCAGCGTGCCGTCGATGTCGAAGATGGCGGCCTGGGGCATGAACAATCCTTGGCGATGGAGAACAGGAAAGGGCTGCCGCTATGGACGCCCCCGCACCCGCCGGCATCAACACGTTCGCGACAGGTCCGGCGCATCCCGCATGCCCGGGCTGCCCGGTTTTTTGCATCCGGCCCCGCTTCTCCCTACGTCATGGCTTGGCACGCGGAACGGGACACCCATGACCGACGCCTTTCTGAACGCGATCGGCACCGCGGTCCCGGCCCACGACGTGCACGACGCCTTTGTGGCGTTCGCCGCCACCCTGCTGCCCGACGACAGGCTGCGCCGGGTGTTCAACCGCATGACCGAGCGCTGCGCGATAGACCACCGTTATTCCAGCCTGGTGCCGGGCGCCGATCCCGCCGGCGCCGCCCTGGACCGCGACGGCTTCTACCGTCGCGGCCACTTCCCCGGCACCGGCGCCCGCATGGCGCGCTACGAGAACAACGCCCTGCCGCTGGCCATGGCAGCGGTGCGACAACTCGGCGACGACGCCCGCCTCGACACCGTCACCCACCTGATCGTCACTTCCTGCACCGGCTTCCATGCCCCCGGGCTCGACCTGCTTCTGCTGCCGGCACTCGGCCTGCGTTCCAGCGTCGAGCGCACGGTGGTCGGCTTCATGGGCTGCTATGCCGCGTTCAACGCGCTCAAGCTCGCCCGGCACGTGGTCCGCTCCGAGCCCGCAGCCCGCGTGCTGCTGGTGAACCTGGAGCTGTGCACCCTGCACCTGCAGGAAACCGCCGACCTGGAGCAGGTGCTGTCGTTCCTGGTGTTCGCCGACGGCTGCGCCGCTTCCGTGGTCAGCGCCGAGCCGCGCGGCCTGTCGCTGGACCGGTTCCACGCCGAGCTCCTGCCGGACACGGAGCCGTTGATCACCTGGCGCATCGGCGACAACGGCTTCGACATGATGCTGTCCGGCCGCGTTCCCGGCGCCATCGCCGCGGGCCTGACCCAGGCCGCGCCGCGCATCCTGGAGGACGCGGCGTTCGCGCCGCCGGAGCTGTGGGCGGTGCATCCGGGCGGCCGTTCCGTGCTCGACGCGGTGCAGAACGCTCTCGACCTGCCCGCCGCGGCGCTCGCGGAATCCCGTGCCGTGCTCAGGGCGTTCGGCAACATGTCCTCCTGCACCATCCTGTTCGTGCTCGACCGCCTGCTGCGCGACGCCCGCCCGGGGGCCACCGGCATCGCCATGGGCTTCGGCCCGGGCCTGGTCGCCGAAACCCTGCGCTTCCGGATCGCCGCGTGAGCCGGTTCGCGCAGCGGGTGCTGCTGCCCGAGCTGATGGACACCGAGCCCTGCGGTGCGGCGGAATTCCGCGCCTGCCTGCTCGACCTGTCGCGCGTCAACCGCCTCACCGGCGCCTACCGCCCCACCTTGCGCTTCCTGCGCGACGCCACCCGCGCGCTGCCCCCGGGCCGTCCGCTGCGCATCCTCGACGTCGGCGGCGGCTACGGCGACGCGCTGCGACGCATCGACCGATGGGCGGAGCGACGCGGCGTGGCCCTCGACATGACCAGCGTCGACCTGTCCCCCTGGGCCCGCGCCGCCGGCGAAGGCGCAGCCCCTACGCGCCAGCCGATCCGCTGGGTCACCGCCGACATCTTCGACTTCCAGCCTTCCGACCCGCCCGACCTGGTGCTGTCCTCGTTGTTCACCCACCACCTCGACGACGACGGCGTGGTCCGCTTCCTGCGCTGGATGCAGGACCACGCGGCGCTCGGCTGGTTCGTCAACGACCTCCAGCGCCACTGGCTGCCGTTCTGGGTGTTCCGGATCTGGTCGCGCCTGGCCGGCTGGCACCGCTTCGTGCAGCACGACGGCCCGGTGTCCATCGGCCGTGCCTTCACGCGCGACGACTGGCACCGGCTGCTGCTGCGCGCCGGGCTCGATCCGAGGACGATCCGGGTCCGGTGGTGGCTGCCGTTCCGCTTGTGCGTGTCCCGCCTGCCGCAGCGCCAGGCGTGACCGCCGCCGACCTCGCCGTGATCGGCGGCGGCCTGTCCGGCGGCGCCCTGGCCCTGCGTACCGCCGCGCGGGGCAGGCGGGTGGTACTGGTCGAGCGCGAGCGGGCGTCCCACGACAAGGTGTGCGGCGAGTTCCTGTCGCGCGAGGCGCTGCTCCACCTGTCGGCGCTCGGCCTCGATCCCCGCGCGCT
>CAXSHC010000047.1:0-5535 GCA_964236745.1 uncultured Acetobacteraceae bacterium | reverse complement strand
CTGGGCGGCGTGCCGATCGGGCGCGTCCGCCTGTCCGCCGGACGGCGCACCGCCACCGCTACCTTGCCGTTCGAGGGCATGGGTTTGTCCCGTCGCGTGCTGGACGAGGCGCTGCTCGGTCGCGCCGCTGACGCCGGTGCCACGATCCTGCGCGGCCGCAACGCCCGCGCCCTTGAGCCGCACGACGACGGCCACCGCGTCCGCCTGGACGACGGTACCCGTCTCGACGCCCGCGACGCGGTTCTCGCCACCGGCAAGCACGACCTGCGCGGCTGGCGCCGTCCGCCCGGCCGTCAGGACGACCTGGTCGGCTTCAAGCTCCATTTCCGCCTCCATCCCGAACAGCGGCGTGCGCTGGACGGCCACGTCGAGCTGGCTCTGTTCCGCGGCGGCTATGCCGGGCTGCAGCTGGTGTCCGACCTCCAGGCCACGCTGTGCCTTCTGGTCCGTCGCCGGCGCCTCGCCGGCCTCGGCGGCGGCTGGGACGCCCTGCTGCGTGCGGTCGGCGACGACGTGCCACTGCTCCGCCGCCGCTTGTCCGATGCTGAAGCGGTGCAGCCGCGCCCGCTGACGATTGCCGCCATCCCCTACGGCCTGGTGGCTGCCGCTGCCGACGACGGCGTGTGGCGCCTGGGCGACCAGGCCGCAGTAATCCCGTCCTTTACCGGCGACGGCATGTCGATTGCCCTGCACAGCGCCGCCCTGTGCGACGCCCTTCTCGCCGCGGGCGCGCGCCCGCCGGTTCTTGCCGCCGCGATGTGTCGCGACGTGTCCGGACAGGTGAGGGGCGCCACGCTTCTGTCGCGCGCCGTGGTGCACCGCCCGGTCCAGCACGCCGTGGTCGCCGCCGCCCTGCTGTTGCCGGCGCTGGCCGCCCGCGTCGCCGCCGCCACGCGCATCCCCGACACCGCCCTGTGCCGCACCGGCCTGCTCGCCTGACCACCCTGCAAGGATGCCGCCCATGGCGATCTGGATTTCCGTTCTACGACGCGCGCTGCTGTCGGGCACCGCCGCCGGCGCCACCTCCACCCTGGCGCTCGCCATCGTCGCGCGGCTCGAAGGCAAGGGTGCCCTGCAGCCGGTCAACGCCACCAGCCACTGGTTGAACGGGCGAGCCGCCGCTTCCGTCCGTCACGCCGACCTGCGCCACACCGCAACCGGCGTCCTGACCCACTACGCCGCCACCCTGTTCTGGGCGGTGCTGTTCGAGCGCTGCATCGCTCGCCGCCACCCGATCGAGCCGCTGCCGATGCTGGGCAGCAGCATGGCGATGTCCGCCCTCGCCGCCGCGATCGACTACAGCGTCACGCCGAAGCGCTTCACTCCGGGCTGGGAGTTCGTGCTGTCGAAGCGTGCCATGGCCGCCGTCTACGCCGCTATGGCAGCCGGCCTGGCCGCCGGCGCGCTCGCCGCGCGACGGAAGGCGCCTTTAAACCCTCCCGTTCCGCCAAACGCTTTCAGCTTTCAGGCTCCATGAAGAACAGGGCATCGACCGGCGCATCGAGCGCCTCTGCGAGACCGAGCGCCAGCAGCACCGACGGGATGAACACGCCGTTCTCGACGGTGTTGATCGTTTTTCGCGACACTCCCAGGCGTTCCGCGAGGGCTGCCTGCGTCAGGTCGTGACGGGCCCGCTGTTCGCGCAGCCTGTTGCCGAGCTTCCTGGCCGCGAGCGGCATCCTACGCGTCCCGTGGAACGGCTTGCCTGTAAGACATTTCCAGGCCTGTTTGCTGCACCAGGATCCCGATCAGCAGCGACAAGGTGATCACGCCCGGAAGCCGACCTGGCCAGCAGCGGTCCAGGATCAGCGCGCCCACGCACAACAACACCGTCACGGCATAGGCCCGATGCGTCGCGGCCAGGTAGTGCGCCTGCTCCAGCTCGTCCATCGTCTTCGGCAATTGCCAGAGGAGGTATGGACCACTACTGCCCATCAGTATCATCAGGACGACCCATCCGTCCGTCAGGTCGGAAATACTGCCACGATCGAACAGCATGATCGGCCCAAAGAACAGGACTGCCAGGAAAATCCACGCGATCCGGAACCGCCTGGCGCGTGACGTGGTGCGATCCGATCGCTCCTTCATGAGCCAGTGCAAGCGAGGCGTCATGCGCGGATCGCGCGTCTGATCCAGTCCGAGCCGCCGAAGCAACACGACGATGCCAGGCCCGGCCCCGAACAGCGTGCCGAACATCGCGAGATGCGGCTCGATGCCATAGCGGCGGATCAGCCAGTGGCTCAGAAGCCACCACAGGGTCAGCATCGGGATGGAGACCGCGAGGCCCACCAACACGTTGCGCCGCCTGATCGAGCGGAGCAACCGGGCTTCGATCGCCTCGTCGGGCTCGACCATGCGCAGGCTCCGGCTGACGATCGATGCTGTAACCTGAAGGTTACACCGTCAAGGGCTGCCGCATTCCGGTTCATCCCGACGCCGCTGCGGTCCCGTCGCGTCCATGCCGCCCAGCAGGGTGCTGGTGAAGGTTTCTACCACCGCGCAGAACGGCAACCCGTCGGACCGCGTCAGCATCGCCTCCTGACGCAGCACCCCGTGGCGGCGGACCGGGGAGCCGGCATCGCTCGCCGGGGGCCACAGCGCCACCAGGGACAAGCGGTGCCGCCGGAACCCGAGCGGCTCGACCACCCGCCCGAACGGGATCGTGGTGCGGTCGAGCAGGCGGTTCATCCATGCCGGAAGACGCCCCGGAACGTACCAGTTCTCCGCCTCGCACAGCACGATCGCGCCGCAGCGGAGCAACACCCGCCGGTAGCGCACCGGCTCGTGCGCGCCCAGGGCGAGCCGGCGCCGCCGCGCCCGTCCCGGCGGACGCACCGGCGCCGGCAGGCGCTGCGCCACCAGGCCGCCCGGGCAGGCGAGGCCGTGTGCTGCGCACCATCGCTCCAGCACCAGCGTGGTGCTGTCGCCATCGGCCAGCGCCGCGCGAAGCGACGACACCGCCGGCCGCTCCCGGTCCATGCGCGGAGGCCCGCCCGGTCAGCCCTCGATCATCGCGAAGTCCGCCACCCGGCTCAGCGTCGCCCTGACCCGCGACAGCAGCCGCAGCCGGTTGCGGCGAAGCGCTGCGTCCTCCGCATTCACCGTCACCGCGTCGAAGAACCGGTCGAGCGGCGCCCGCAGCGACGCCATCGCCGTCATCGCGTCCTCGTAGCGCTCCGACGCCATCGCCTCGCTTGTCCGCGCGCCGGCTTCCGCCAGCGCCCCGTCCAGCGCCCGCTCCTCCGCCTCCCTGAGCAGAGCCGGCTCGACCGCGCCGTTGTGCGGCCCGTCCTTCTTGTCCTCGATGCGCAGGATGTTGGCCGCACGCTTGGCCGCCAGCAGCAGGTTGCGCCCGTCCGGGCCGCCCAGCAGTCCCGCCACCGCCTCCGTGCGCGCCAGCAGCCGCACCAGGTCCGGATCCGGCCCCGCCGCCGACACCGCCGCCAGCACGTCGTGCCGCGCCCCGTCCGCGCGCATCTGCACCCGCAGCCGCTCGGCGATGAAGCCCGGCAGAAGCTGGAGGTCCGCCGCTCCGGACAGCGGTGCCGGATATCCCGCCGCCGCCTCACGGAACAACGCGTGCAGATCGAGCCGCAGCCGGTTGTCGCGCACGATCCGGATCACGCCCAGCGCCGCGCGGCGCAGCGCGAACGGGTCGCCCGAGCCGCCCGGCTTTTCGCCCGCGGCGAAGAACCCGGCCAGGGTGTCGATCTTGTCTGCCAGCGCCACCGCCACCGCCACCGGCGCGTCCGGCACCGCGTCGCCCGGACCGCGTGGCCCGTAATGCGCGGCGATCGCCTCCGCCACCGCTTCCGGCTCGCCATCGTGGCGCGCGTAGTAGCCGCCCATCACCCCCTGCAGCTCGGGAAACTCGCCCACCATGCCCGTGGACAGGTCCGCCTTCGCCAGCAACCCGGCACGCGCTGCCTGCGCCACGTCCGCCCCGGTGTGCCCGGCGATGATCGCCGCCAGCCGCGACAGCCGCTGCGCCCGCGCGCCCTGCGTGCCCAGGCTGGCATGGAACGTCACCCCGTCCAGCGCCGCAACCCGGTCCGCAAGCGGCGTGGCCCGGTCCCCGTCCCAGAAGTGCCGCGCGTCGCTGAACCGTGCCCTGAGCACCCGCTCGTTGCCGGCGACGATGATCGCCCCGCCATCCCGCGGCACCGTGTTGGCCACGAACGCGAACCGCGCCGCCACCTGTCCGCCGGGCTCGCGCAGCGCAAAATAGCGCTGGTTCACCCGCATCGACACCTGCATCACTTCCGGCGGCAGGTCCATGAAGCCCTGGTCGATCCGCCCCAAGAGCGCCACCGGCCATTCCACCAGCCCCGCCACCTCGTCCAGCAGGCCGTCATCCGACACCACCGTCAGGTTCTCCGCCGCCGCTGCCGCCGCGATCCCGTCCGCGATCAGCCGTCGTCGTTCCGCCGCGTCCGCCACCACGTGCCCGCGCGCCAGCGCCGCCTGCCAGTCCTCCGCCCCCGACACCGCGACCGCGCCCGGCGACAGAAAGCGATGCCCTTCAGTCAGGTCAGACGCAAGCAGCCCGTGGCCGTCATCCGCGCCCTCGGCCAGCGCGAACGGCACCACCGCGCCGTCCAGCAGGCACGCGATACGGCGCAGCGGCCTGACCCAGGTGAACCCGCTGCTGCCGCCCCAGCGCATCGACTTCGGCCAGGGAAAGCGGCGCAGCACCCCCGGCAGGGCGTTTGCCACCAGCACCGCCGCCTGCACCGCCGGGCTTTGCCGGCGCAGCACCCAGAACCCGTTCTCCAGCGCCAGCGCCGAGCGTTCCGCCCCATGCTTGCGCAGGAACCCAGCCAGCGCCTGTTCCGGTGCCCCGTCGCGTGGTCCGCGCTCCTCCTGCTCGGCGGCCGCCACGCCTTCCGCCACCGTGAGCGCCATGGCGATCCGCCTCGGCCCGGACCAGCGCCGCCCGCCTTCGGGCGCCAGCGCCGCCAGCGCGTCGGTCACCGCCCGGAGCAGCGCGTCCGCGCCCGGCCCCTGCATCCGCGCCGGGATCTCCTCGGAGAACAGCTCGATGAACAGCTCGGGCATCGGTGTCAGCCCTCGCCCTTCAGCCATTCCTCGGCGCAGGCCCGCGCCAGCGTCCGGACCCGCCCGATGAACGACGCCCGCTCAGCAACCGAGATCACGCCGCGCGCGTCCAGCAGGTTGAACAGGTGGCTCGCCTTCAGGCACTGGTCATAAGCCGGCTGCGCCACGCCGTGGGCGGCCAGCGCTGTGCTTTCCCGTTCCGCGTCGGCGAACTGCCGCAGCAGCATGGCGGTGTCCGCCAGCTCGAAGCTGTAGCGGGAATATTCCCGCTCCGCCCGCCCGAACACGTCGCCGTAGCGCAGGCCGCGCCCGTCGAAGTCGAGCGCATAAACGTCCTCGACCCCCTGCACGTACATCGCCAGCCGTTCCAGCCCGTAGGTCAGCTCGGTGGACGGCAGCACGGTGCTGATCCCGCCCACCTGCTGGAAGTAGGTGAACTGCGTCACCTCCATGCCGTCGCACCACACCTCCCAGCCC
>CAXSHC010000046.1:1148-12391 GCA_964236745.1 uncultured Acetobacteraceae bacterium | reverse complement strand
CGCTCCTTGAGCGGAATGCCGAGCTTCTCGTACATCGCGAGCAGCTCGGGATCGACCTCGTCCAGCGACTTCGGGCCGGGCTTCTTCTTCGGCGCGGCGTAGTAGTGCACGTCCTGGAAATCGATCGGCGGGTGACCGATCTTGCCCCAGCCCGGCGCCTGCATGGTTTGCCACGCGGCATACGCCTTGAGCCGCCAGGCCAGCAGCCAGTCCGGCTCCTCCTTGCGCGCCGAGATCAGGCGGATGGTGTCCTCGCTCAAGCCCTTGGGCGCGAGATCCATCTCGATGTCGGTTTCGAAGCCCCACTTGTAGCTGGACTGGGTAAGGCTCTCGACGGTGTTCAGGGTTTCGGCAACGGCAGGCATCGGGGCCTCACTCAGCAGCAAGAATAGCGGCACCGGACACCATGTCCGGACGGTTGGTTCGGTCGAAATCGCGGTTCCCGACGCCCGGAGGCGGAAGAACCATCTGGTCCAGTGTGACCCGGGTCAGCGCGGCGCGGATCGCCTCGTTGACGGGGTCCCATCGCCCGCGGATCGGGCAGGTATTCTGCGCCTCGCAGCCGCCGGTGGCGCCATCGACGCAGGCGGCGAGCGAGATGGGCCCGTCGATCGCGACGATCACGGTGGAAACCGCGATCGCCTGGAGAGGCCGGACGAGACGATAGCCGCCCCGCGCGCCCCGTGTGCTCGCCACCAAGCCAGCGGCGCATAACGCCTTCAGCACTTTGGCCACGGTCGGCTCCGGCACGCCGGTCGCCTGCGCCAGGGTGGGAGAGGTGGTGACCTCGCCATCGTGATGCGACAGCCGTACCAGAACCACGACCGCGTAATCAGCGAGCTTGGACAAGCGCAGCATGATGCCCCAGGGGAGGTTCAACAGGACCCGATCAGTCCTGTTTCACGGAGATGGAGCCGAACCGCCACAAGGTCAAGGCCTTGGCAGCCGGATCGGCCTAGCCGCTTTGCACGCCGAACAGCAGGCGCAGGCCGAGATACAGCATCCCGCCGACCAGGGCGCCGACCACCGTGCCGTTGATACGCACGAACTGCAGGTCGCGACCGACGCGTAGCTCCAGCCGGTCGACCAGCATCCGGGCGTCCCATCCGGCGACCACGTTGCCGATGAAGCCGGCCAGCTGCGTCCGCAGCCCCGGCAGGGCCCGGCGCGCCAGGGTACGCGCTGCCGCGTCGATCGCCGCGCGCACCGCCTTGTCCTCCCCCAGTACCTCGCCGGTGCGATGCAGCGATTCCGTCACCAGCCTGGCGATCCAGCTGTCCGGCTGGGCGAGGTCGTCCTCCATCGCGCCCCGCGCGCGCGACCACACATGGGCTGCCCAGTTTCTCAGGCTGTCATGGGTGAACAGCGTCCGCACCGCGTTCCCCAGCTCGCGCGCACGGTCCGGGTCGGTCTCGATCAGGTCGATCTCGCGACGCATCCAGGCCGTGACCGCTTCGCGCAGGTCCGAATCGCGCGGATCGGTGCGCTCCAGCTCCACCGTGATCGCGTCGAGCACGCGGCTCGCGACCGATCCGCCGATCGCCCAGCCCACCAGCCTGCCGCCCTGCTCGCGCACCCGGTCGGAAATCAGCTGGTGCAGGTGCGCTTCCCGGCTTTTCAGCAGCATCCTGATCTGGTCGAGCAGGAACGACAGCACCTCCTGGTGCCGGTCGCCGTCGACCAGGGCGCGCAGGCCGCGCGCCACCACCGGCGCCAGCTGGTTGTTATTCAGCAGGCGCGGCAGCAGACGCGCCAGCAGGTCGCGTGCCTTGCCGGCTTCGAGCCCGTCCAGCAGATGCGGGATCATCCGCGCCATGCCGCCCTGCGCCATCTCCCCCACGTGCGGATCGAGCAGGATGCCGCGCAGCAGCAGGGGTAGGTCGATGCGGGCGAGCGCCCGGTCGATGTCGTCCTCGGTGAACACGTGGTTGGCGACGAAGCCGCCCAGCGCCCGGCCCAGCCGGTCCTTCTGCGCCGGCAGGATCGCGGTATGCGGGATCGGCAGGCCGAGCGGATGCCGGAACAAGGCCGTCACCGCGAACCAGTCCGCCAGCCCGCCAACCAGCCCGGCCTTGGCCGTCGCCTGCAGCAGCCCGGCCCAGAACCCGTGCCCCAAGGCATAGCCAGCCAGCACCAGCACGCCCATCGCCACCAGCAGCAGGGTGGCACGGCGCTTCTGCCTGGCCAGGCTCCGCCGTGCCGCGTGGTCCGGATCGGCAATGGTGTCCGGGGGGGTCGGCCAGGCAATCATCGACCGGAGGTAGCATCCGGCCGCGGCTTTGCCCAACGCCGCTCCTGGGTCACCCCTTGGGGGCCGCCTTTGGGGGCTGCCTGCCGACGTTGCGGTGCGGCAGCGGACATGGAACCCTGACGACCCGCCCGGCCCATGGAGCATCCTTCCATTATGGACGACACGAACCCGGCTCCAGAAGCCGACCGTCCCGCCGATGCCGGGGCGCGACTGGCGCAGCTGGTCTCGCTCACGGCCCAGCTGGTGGAACGCCAGGAACAGGACCCGTTCGGCAACCCGGTGCTGGCGGTGGCCCTGCTGCTGTCGCGACGGCTCGACGAGAACACCCTGACCATCGCCGAGACCGGCGACCTGGTGCGCCGGCTGCGCGACGACGCCTTCGCCGGACGGGCCGGGCGCCTCGCGCGCTATGTCGGGCTGGACGCCGGCACCAATACCGCCGACCGGCTGCGCCGCATCGCCGCCAGGCTGGTCCGCCCCGACCCGGATGACAGCCCGATCCCGTTGGCGCAGTTCCGCCAAGCAATCAGCCGCACGCGCTTCGCCGCCGTGTTCACCGCGCACCCGACGTTCGCGCTGGCGACGACGGCCTATGACGCGCTGGCCGAGGCCGCGAGCGGCGCCGGCGCGGTGCCCGGGCTCCGCTCGCAGCGCCCTGCCCTGCCCAGCCTCGCCGACGAGTTCCATCTGGCCAGCCTCGCCATCGGGCGCGGACGCGACGCGATCGACCGGCTGAACCGGGCGCTGCTGGAGGAAGCCGCCGGCTACTGGACGCAGAACTGGACCGCCCTGCTGCCGCGCCCGCTGATCCTGGCCAGCTGGGTCGGCTACGACACCGACGGACGCACCGATATCGGCTGGTGGGATACGCTCCGCCTTCGTCTGCGCATGAAGCAACTGCAGCTCGAACGGCTGCACGGGCAGCTGCAGCGGCTGCAGGCGCCGCCGGCCGCCATGCTGGCCAGGATCGAGGGCGCGGTCGAAGCGGTGGAAGCGCAGATCGGGGCAGCGCCGCATCGCGCGGACGCCGAACAGGTCGCCGCGTTCGCAGGCGCGCTGATCGACCGGCGCGAGCAGGCGATCCTGAGCCCATCGGTGCTGGAACCGTTGTTCGCCGAGGCGCTGGCGGCGGCGCCCGAGCCGGACCGGCTGCCGCTCGCAGTGACGCGCGCCGGCTTCGTGTCGCATGGCATGGGCCTCGCCCACACCCATGTGCGGCTGAACGCCACCCAGCTGCACAACGTCGCCCGGCAGCGCCTCGGCATCCAGGACAGCCCGGAAAACCCGGCACAGCGCCGCGCCCTGCTGACCGAGATCAACGAGGCGCTGTCGGAGGTGCACGCGGTGCCGGTCGATTTCGGCGCGCTGCTGTCCGAGCAGGCCTCCGCCGCGCGGCTGATGATGACCGTGACCCAGATCGTCAAGCACATCGACGCGGCAAGCCCGGTCCGCTTCCTGATCGCCGAAACCGAAAGCGGCTACACCCTGCTGGTGGCGCTGTGGCTGGCGCGGCTGTTCGGCATCGAGGACCAGGTCGAGATCTCGCCGCTGTTCGAAACGCGCGAGGCCATGATGAACGGCGCCCGCGTGGTCGAGGAAGCGCTTCGCTCCCGGCACTGGCGCGACTACCTGCGCCGCACCGGCACCATGGCGCTGCAGTTCGGCTATTCCGACAGCGGGCGCTACGTCGGACAGCTCGCCGCCACCTACCTGGTCGAGCGGCTGCGTCTCAAGATCGCCGATCTGCTCGCCGCACGCGGCCTGGCCGATGTCGAGGTGATCCTGTTCGACACGCACGGCGAGAGCATCGGCCGCGGCGGCCACCCGTTCGCGCTGTCCGACCGGCTGGACTACCTGTCCACCCCGCATGCGCGGCTCGCGTTCGGGGCTGCGGGCATCGCCTGCCGCGAGGAATCGGCGTTCCAGGGCGGCGACGGCTACCTGCTGTTCGGCACCCCGGAGCTCGCCGACGCGACCATCGGCACCATCGCCGAGCACGCCTTCGCCGTCATGCACCGCGAGAACGACCCGATCTACGACCAACCCGACTTCTCGGCCGACTTCTTCTCCGCGACCCAGCTCGGCATGACCGAGCTGGTCGAGGACCCGGGCTATGCCGCCCTGCTCGGTGCCTTCGGCCCGGCGCTGATCGACCGCACCGGCTCGCGCCCGGCCGCGCGGCAAAGCGACTCCGCCGGCGGCGCGGCACGCATCCGCCACCCACGCGAGCTGCGCGCGATCCCCAACAACGCCATCCTGCAGCAGCTCGGCTGGTGCGCGAACACCCTGCAGGGCCTGGGCCTCGCCGCAGCACGCCACCCGGAAACGTTCGAGGAGTTCCTGCTGAAGAGCCCGCGCTTCCGTCGCGCGCTCGACTTCGCCTCGCACGCGCTGGCGCATTCCGACCGCGACGTGCTGCGCGCCATCGTGCTGACGCTGGATCCCGGCGTGTGGCTCGACCGCGCCGCCCACGAGGCCGACCCTGCGCGACGCAATGCCCTGGTGACGCTGAGCCAGGGGCTGGAGCGGCTCAACCTGTGGGCCGACACCCAGGCCATGTTCCGGCGCATCCAGGCCGACCACCTGGCGCTGCGCACCGCCTGGCCCGACGCGCCACGCATGGCGGTGCCGGAGATCCTGCTGCACGCGATCCGCCTCACCCTGATCGAGCGGATCTGGCTGCTCGCCACGCGCATCCCGTACTTCTCGCCGCGCGACGGCTTCACCCGCGAAGCGCTGGACGACCAGGTACTGCGGCTGGAGATCCCGGGCGTGCTGAAGCAGATGGCGGAGATCTTTCCGCAGGCGACGGAGGAAGCGGTGCCGCTGGACTTCCGCGAGCCCACCGGACCGCGCGCCCTCAACGCCTACGCGCGCGAGAACAGCGAGATCTTCGAGCCGATGCGCCAGCTGTTCGAGCTGATCCGCGAGATCAGCGTCGCGGTGATGCACGGCGTCGGCGCGTTCGGCTGACCCCAGACCTGGAACTGGAGCCGAAGCCGGAGCGGCCGGTGCGTCGTCGCCCCTGGCGCCTGACCGAGCCGCCGCCGCCGTACGGAACGCCGCTGCCAGCGGCCCCCGGGATCCGGCGCATCGTCGCCCCCAACCCGGGACCCATGACCTATCGCGGCACCAACACCTGGCTGGTGGACTGGCCCGGCGGCACCCTGGTGATCGACCCCGGCTGCGACAATCCCGCCCACCTGGACGCGATCCTGGCCGAGGCGCGCGACCCGGTGTCGCACATCCTGCTAACCCATACCCACCACGACCATCTCGGCGGCGCCGAGGCGCTTTCTGCGCGCAGCGGGGCGCCGGTCGCCGGACACCGTCGCAGCGCCCATCCGCAATTCCAGTCCCCGCTCGGCCTTCGCGACGGTGACCGGATCGGCAGCCTCACGGTGCTGGACACGCCGGGCCACGCGATGGACCACCTGTGTTTCGCAACCATGGACGGGATCCTGTTCACGGGTGACCACGTGATGGGCTGGTCCACCTCCGTGGTGCCGCCGCCACCGGCCGGAAGCCTGTCCCTGTTCATCGCCAACCTCCGACGCGTGCGCGACCGCGACGACCGGCTGATGCTGTCGGCGCACGGCCCGGCGATCGAACATCCGCGGGCGCTGGTGCAGAGCCTGCTCGACCACCGCGAGGCTCGGGAAGCGTCGATCGCGTCGCTGCTGGACCGGTCGCCGGCGCCGTTCGAGGCGGTGTTCGCGCGCGCCTACCGCAACCTCCGGCCGGACCTGCATGCGCCGGCGCGGGCCAACCTGCTGTCGCACCTCCTCAAGCTCGAGGCGGATGGCCGCGCCATGCAAGACGCGCAAGGCTGGCGCTCGTCCCACTGATCCCGTAATCGGTCGGGCATCCGTGCGAAGGACCCAGCCTTGATCCGACCCCTGCTGCTGACGACGGCCCTGCTCGCGGCGTCGACGCTCCCGTTCGCGTGCGCCGCGCGCGCCGACGACACCACCGTGAAGATCAGCAAGCCCGACCATCCGGCACCGCACCTGGAGAACGACGAGGCCGGCAGCGACGGCAGCGTCGACACCGGCGGCCAGCACGTCGACTACCACGCGGTCGCCGGCACCCTGGTGGTGCATCCCAGGGGCTGGGACGACGCGGCGAAGACGGGGACGGATGCGGACAAGTCCACCGATGACAACCCGACCGCGGAAGCGTCGATGTTCTACGTCGCGTATTTCCGCAAGAACGTCCGGGCGGAAAACCGGCCGATCACCTTCCTGTACAATGGCGGCCCGGGCTCCTCGTCGGTCTGGCTGCACATGGGCGCCCTCGGCCCCAGGCGGGTCGTGACGCTCGACCATAGCCACGGTCCGGCAGCACCCTACCAGCTGGTCAACAACGACCAGAGCCTGATGGACGCGAGCGACCTGGTGTTCGTCGACGCGCCCGGCACCGGATTCTCGCGCATCGCCGGCAAGGACAAGGACAAGGACTTCTTCGGCGTGGACCAGGACGGCTACGCGTTCGACCAGTTCATCACCACCTTTCTGTCCAAATACGGCCGCTGGAACTCGCCCAAGTACCTGTTCGGGGAAAGCTACGGCACCACCCGCTCCGCGGTGCTGGCCAACGAGCTGGAGCAGGACAACGTCGACCTCAACGGCGTGATCCTGTTGTCGCAGATCCTCAACTTCGACCTGAGCGTGGACGGGCCGCAAGCCAATCCGGGCATCGACGAGGCCTACATCACCGCCCTGCCGACCTATGCCGCCACCGCCTGGTATCACCACAAGCTGCCGGGCAACGCGCCCGCCGACCTGCCCTCGTTCCTCACGGAAGTGGAGAACTACGCCAGCACCGACTACGCGGCCGCCCTGCAGCAGGGCGCGCTGCTCGACCACGACCATCTCGAGGCGGTGGCCAAAAAGCTGAACCAGTACACCGGACTGCCGGTGGCTTACCTGGAAAAGGCCAACCTTCGCGTCGACGGTGGCATGTTCGAGCACACCCTGCTCAGCGACGACACCAGCAACACCGGCCGCTTCGACACCCGCTTCGCCGGCCCCAGCATGGACCCGCTGGCAAAGGAGGCCGAGTACGATCCGCAGTCGGCGGCGATCAGCTCGGCCTATGTGTCGGCGTTCAACGACTACGTGCGCCGCCAGCTCGGCTACGGCGGCACCAGGGCGTACAAGGCCGAGATCCAGATCGACAGCTGGGACATGAAGCACCAGCAGCCCAACACCACGCAGCAGGCGACCGGCTCGCTCAACGTGATGCCGGACCTGGCGGCAGCGATGGTGTACAACCCCAACCTCAAGGTGCAGCTCAACCAGGGCTACTACGACTTGGCGACGCCGTATTTCGGCGGCGAGTACGAGATGCGCCACCTGCCGATGCCAAGCGCTCTCCAGGCCAACATCGAGTTCCGCCACTACGAGTCCGGGCACATGGTCTACGCTCACCAGGACTCGCTGAAGCAGCTGCACGACAACGTGGCGGACTTCATCCGCCGGACGCAGACCGGCGGCGGGGCGCCGAAGCAGCCAGCACCGACCAGACAGCCGGGCTGACACCGGCAATCAGGTTCCGCGTCCGGCGGAACGCCGGACATGAAAAAGGCCGGTTCCTCGCGGAACCGGCCTTTCTGCTACCCAGGAGCCGGATCGCGATCAGGCAGACTTGGCCATGATCTCGTCGGCGATGTTACGCGGCACCGGATCGTAGTGATGAAACTGCATGGTAAAGGACGCACGGCCCTTGGTCATCGAGCGCAAGTGCGAGATGTAGCCGAACATCTCCTTCAGCGGCACCTGGGCCCGGACCAGTATCGTGGAACCCGAGCTTTCCTGGTTCTGGATCTGGCCGCGACGACGGTTCAGGTCGCCCACCACGTCGCCAACATGGTCCTGCGGCGTGGTGCACTCCACGTCCATGATCGGCTCCAGGATCACCGGGCTCGCACGCTTCATGCCCTCGCGGAAGCAGGCCTTGGCGGCGATCTCGAAGGCCAGCGCCGAGCTGTCGACGTCATGGTACTTGCCGTCGAGCAGGGTGTACTTGAAGTCCACCGTCGGGAAGCCGGCCAGCACGCCGGTCGTCGCCTGAACCCTGATGCCCTTCTCGACCGCCGGGATGTACTCCTTCGGCACCGTGCCGCCGACCACCTTGTTCTCGAACGAGATGCCGGCGTTGCGCTCCACCGGCGCGAACTCGATCTTGACCTCGGCGTACTGGCCCGACCCACCGGACTGCTTCTTGTGGGTGTAAGTTTCGACGTGGGCCTTGGAGATGGTCTCGCGATACGCCACCTGCGGCGCGCCGATGTTGGCGTCCACGCCGTACTCGCGGCGCAGCCGGTCGATGATGATCTCCAGGTGCAGCTCGCCCATGCCGGACAGGATGGTCTGGCCGGTTTCCTGGTCGGTCTTGAGGCGCAGGCTGGGGTCCTCGCCGGCGAGCTTCTGCAGCGCCAGCGTCATCTTCTCGACCGCTTCCTTGGTCTTCGGCTCCACCGAGATGTCGATCACCGGCACCGGGAACGCCATGCGCTCCAGCACTACCGGGTCGGCGGCGTCGGCCAGGGTGTCGCCGGTGCCGGTATCCTTCAGGCCCACGAAGGCGGCGATGTCGCCCGCCTGCACTTCCTTGATCTCCGCACGCTTGTCGGCGTGCATCTGGAACATGCGGCCAATGCGCTCCTTGTGGTCCTTGGTGGTGTTCATCACCTGATCGCCGGACTTCAACGAACCGGAATAAACCCGCACAAAGGTGAGCGTGCCATACTTGTCGTTGATGATCTTGAACGCGAGCCCGGAGAAGCTGCCCTTCGGGTCCACCTTGATCAGGCGGCGCAGGCTCGGATCCGCGTCCTCCTGGCCCTCCTCGGCGGCGACGCGTATGCCTTCGATATCGTCCGGAGCCGGCAGGTAGTCGAGCACCGCGTCGAGCAGCGGCTGCACGCCCTTGTTCTTGAACGCGGTGCCGCACAGCACCGGCCGGAACGCACCGGAGATGGCGCCCGCCTTGATGCAGCGCTTCAGCGTCGCGACGTCGACGTCGCCCTTGTCGAAATACTCCTCCATCGCCTCGTTATCGACCGACAACGCGGTGTCGAGCAGCAACTGGCGCGCCTCGGCGGCCTTCTCCTTCAGCTCCTCCGGGATCGCCTCGTCGTGGAACTTGGCGCCGAGCTCGCCGCCTTCCCAGATGATCGCCTTCATCTCGACCAAGTCGACCACGCCGAGGAAGTTCTCTTCCACACCGATCGGCAGCTGCAGCGGCAGCGCAACGATGTCGAGCTTCTCCTTCAGCGTATCGAACGCGCGGTAGAAGTCGGCGCCGGTGCGATCCAGCTTGTTGATGAAGATGATGCGCGGCACGTTGTAGCGGTCGGCGAGACGCCAGTTGGTTTCGGACTGCGGCTGTACCCCGGCCACGCCCTCGATGATGAAGATGGCGCCGTCAAGCACGCGCAGAGAGCGGTTGACCTCGATGTTGAAGTCGATGTGGCCGGGCGTGTCGATGATGTTGATGCGGTGTTCCTTCCACTCGCACGTCACCGCCGCCGAGGTGATGGTGATCCCTCGCTCGCGCTCCTGCTCCATGTAGTCGGTGGTGGTGTTGCCCTCGTGGACCTCGCCGATCCGGTGCGACACGCCCGTGTAATACAAGATCCGCTCCGTGGTCGTGGTCTTGCCCGCGTCGATGTGCGCGGTGATGCCGATGTTGCGGATTCGGGACAGGTCGGACACGACGGGGTTCTCCTCAAGCCAAGAAGGCGCGACGGGACCGGCCCGCGCGCCTTCCGGGGCCGCGGGCGAAGCCAGCGGCCGAAAGACTATTTCGGGGCCTCACATGCGCGAGAAGCCCTCGATTTGCAAGAACGAACCGGACAGCCGAACGCCCGGTTGCAGTTCTCAGGCGCTGGCGGCGGCCTGCTTCTTGGCCTGGGCGCGCTGGATGCGGCGCTTCAGCGACTGCGCTTCCTCCGGCAGGCGGCGGTTCGGCGTGGTCAGCAGGAACGCGTCCAGCCCGCCGTTGTGCTCGATGGTGCGCAGGCCATGCGTGGTGACCCGGATCCGCACGCTGGTACCCAGCACGTCCGACAGCACCGACGTGTCCTGCAGGTTGGGCAGGTAGCGGCGGCGTGTCTTGTTGTTGGCGTGGCTGACGTTGTTGCCCGTCAGCACGCCCTTGCCGGTCATCTCGCAGCGGCGCGACATCGTTGGATCCTCAAAAACTGGCCCGCCTCCGGGCCGGGCCCGGATGGGGGAAACGAAACGCGCCGGCACAACCGGAACCGGCGTCGTTTGAAGCAGCCGCGGCTTATCGCGGAGCCGCACCGATCAGTCAAGCTCCCCGTCCGCGCCGGATCAGGCCCGGCCCGCCTCGCGGTCGTTGGTCGGGCGCAGCTCGCCCGCGCGCACGCTCGCCATCGCGTTCTGCAGCATGCGCACCATCGCCGCCTCGTCCATGGTCCGGGCCAGGAGCCCGAGCGAGCCGCCAAGCAGCGCCGACGCGATCGCCAGCGGCGGCAGGTTCTCGCCCAGCATGTACTCGATCGCCTTGTCGATCACGGCACCCGCATGACTGAGTTCGGCCGGCACCGAGCCGTCCTGTCCCAGGGGTTGTTCTCCCATGGATGGATCACCGCGTTTGTCGCCGCTGGTCGGGTTCGGGCTCATCTCGTTTCCCCTTTGGCTGGGCGCACACATGGATTGGGGTCCCGGCTCATGCCAGGGCCGGGTCCTGCAGTTCGGGCGAAAGCAGCGCGTCCACCTGCGCCTCGGCGTCCTCCTCCTCGGACTGCGCCGCCCACATGCGGGCATAGGCGCCGCCGGCCTCAAGCAGGGCGCGATGGGTGCCGCGCTCAGCGATCAGCCCGTCCACCAGCACCAGGATCTCGTCGGCATCGACCACGGTGGACAGACGGTGCGCGATCACCAGGGTGGTGCGGTCGGCCGCCACGCTGCGAAGTGCGGCCTGGATCTCCTGCTCGGTATGGGTGTCGAGCGCGCTGGTC
>CAXSHC010000046.1:0-1138 GCA_964236745.1 uncultured Acetobacteraceae bacterium | reverse complement strand
GCACCAGCACGTGCGGGTTCTTCAGGATGGTGCGCGCGATCGCCACACGCTGCTTCTCGCCGCCGGACAGCTTCAGCCCGCGCTCGCCGACACGGGTGTCGTAGCCGTCCGGCAGGCTGCAAACGAAGTCGTGCACCTGCGCCAAGGCCGCCGCGTGCTCGATCTCGGCCTGCGTGGCGCCGATCCGGCCATAGGCGATGTTGTAGCGTATGGTGTCGTTGAACAGCACCGTGTCCTGCGGCACCACGCCGATCGCGGCGCGCAAGGCTTCCTGGGCACAGTCGCGCACGTCGCGTCCGTCGATCGTCACCCGGCCCCCTGTCACGTCGTAGAAGCGGAACAGCAGACGGCTGATGGTGGACTTGCCCGCCCCAGTCGGGCCGACGATGGCGGTGCGGCCGCCCGGATGCACCGCGAAGCTGACCCCGTGCAGGATCTCCCGGTTCGCACCATAACCGAAGCGCACGTTCTCGAACCCGATCTCCGCCGGCGGCGCGTCGGCGAGCCGGGCCGGCAGCGGCACCGGCGCCGGCGGATCCCGAACCTCCCGGTCCTCGCCCAGCAGGCGGAACATCTGCTCCAGGTCCACCACCCCCTGGCGCAGGGAGGCATAAACGAAGCCCAGGAAGTTCAACGGCCCGTAGAGCTGCATCAGGTAGGTGTTGACCAGCACGAACTTGCCCACCGTGAGCCGGCCGGCCGCAACCCCGTTCGCCGCCATCAGCATGATCACCGCCAGCGCCACGGCGATAATGGTCGCCTGGCCCACGTTGAGCATGTTGAGCGACACCTGGGTGCGCACCGCGGCCCGCTCGTAGCGCGCCTGGGTCTCGTCGTAGCGCCGCACCTCGTGGCGCTCGTTGCCGAAGTACTTGACGGTCTCGAAGTTCAGCAGGCTGTCCAGCGCCTTGGTGCTGGCCTCGCTTTCCACCTCGTTCATGCGGCGGCGTATGCCGATGCGCCAGCCGGTGAAGGCCACGGTGAATCCGACATAGACCACCACCGTCAGCAGGGTGGCGAGCGCGTAGCGCCAGTCGAACAGCCGCCAGATCACGGCCGTGACCATCAGCGTTTCCAGCAGGGTCGGCACGATGTTGAACACCCCGAGCCGCAGGATCAGCTCGATCGCCTGGGTGCC
>CAXSHC010000045.1:11520-12647 GCA_964236745.1 uncultured Acetobacteraceae bacterium | reverse complement strand
GCGCGAGATCGCGATCGCGATCCTGGCCGACCACGGCTACCGGGTGCTGCAGGCGGCGGACGGCGAGTCGGGCCTGCGCGTGTTCGGCGCCCACGCCGCCGAGATCGCCCTGCTCCTGACCGACGTGGTGCCGCCCGGTGCGATACGCGGCCGCGAGCTGGCGGAGCGCGTCACCGCCGTGCGCCCGGAGGTCAAGGTGCTCTTTATGTCCGGCCACACGGAGAACTCGATCGTGCACCACGGCCGGCCGGACGACGGCGTGCAGCTGATCGGCAAGCCGTTCAAGCGGGACGAGCTGATCGCCAAGGTGGCGGCGGCGCTGGGGCCGGTCGCTTCAGCCGCACCGGGCAACCTGGTCGACCTGAAGTCGCGCCGCGCCGACTGACGCCCATCGTGCCGGCGCCGATCGTGCCGGCGCTCAACGCAGCAGGGCGGTGAAGGCCGGCACGCTCAGGGCCGCAACGTAGAAGCCCATGAACTGCACCCCGGTGTTGAAGCCGAAGATGCGGTTGAGGAGCCCGCCGAGCAGGCCCACCGACACGATCACCAGGATGCCGAGCAGGCCACCTTCCCAGCACCCGATCACCAGCACGAGGCCGACAAAGGTGGCGATGATCGCCTCGTGGCTGATCCGGCGCGACACGAACACCGCGGCGACCCGGGCGTAGTTCATCGCCAGCGGATAGGCGATCAGGGCGGCCAGCAGCACCGCGAGCAGGCCGTAGAACAGGAACTGCATCGGCGTCATCAGCGTGTGCAGGTTGAGAACGTGGTGATGCGCCGCGTCGACGAAGAAGCGCGGCGGTGCGTTGAACAGCGGCGCCGCGGGACCCGCGGCCACCGGGCTCAGCGGCAGGCCGAACGCCACCAGCGGGATGATGGCCTCGGCGATGTAGGTCGACTCCGTGACGCCGTTGCGCACCGCCAGCACCGTGGTCAGCCGGTGATAAGGGTGGCGGATGCGCGACGCCACCGCTTCTCCCAGCACCACGGTCATCGCCACCGGGCTGAACACGAAGGTAGCGCTGGACACCACCGCGGCCGCCGCCACCCAGCGGGCCTGCACCGCGTCCAGCACCTTGAACGGGTTCGGGTAGTAGCCCTTCCATCCCCTGATCTCGGGCGCG
>CAXSHC010000045.1:0-11489 GCA_964236745.1 uncultured Acetobacteraceae bacterium | reverse complement strand
CAATGGCGAACCGGCGCGGCCCGTCGCGCCGCAGCCGGGAGCGCTCAACGGGCGACAGCGTCGACAGCAGGTCGGCGACGAGCGGGCCGACGGCGATGCCGAGGAAGTAGCTGACGGCGAGCTTCAGCCCGTGCGCCGCGGTCAGGGTCTGCAGGGCGACGATGACCAGCACGAACGGGAACAACAACAGCACCGACGCCCAGCGCCCGGCGGAGAAAAAGGCGATCAGCATGGCGGCGAGCAGGAACAGGGAGGGTGCGGCACTGGTGACGGCGTGCCCGAACGGCGCCAGCACCAGCGCGAACAGCACCGACAGCGGCACCGCGATCACCGCCGAGATCAGGGCGGCCGCGACCATCTTGCGCAGGGCGATATGCGGCACGCCCAGCATGCGTAGCGCGGTCGCCTGCGGCATCAGCGGCACCGCCATGGTGTCGCCGGGAATGCCGAGCAGCGCCGTCGGGATGGCGTGGGTCATGTGCTTCGATACGGCAGCGGCCAGCCAGAAGGTGAAGATGCCGACCGGCGGCACGCCGAGCAGCACCACGAGCAGCGTCACCGGGGCGATGGTCGTGGTCTCGTCGGTGCCGGACACGAGGCCAACCGCCGCGAAGATCACCGCGCCGGCCAGGCCCATGCCCAGTGCCACGGGAAGGTCGCTGGCCAGTGCGTGCATCTCACACGTTCCCCGCGTGGCGGGCGGCGGGCGCCATCAGGTCCAGCAAGCCCAGCGCTTGCAGCTCAGCCTGGGCCACGACGGGAAGCGGGACCGCGCTGCCGCCATCGGGCCGGCCTTCGAACAGGGTGGCGACAACGGCGGCCCGCTCCTCGTCGCTGCCGCCGGTCTCGACCAGGATCCGCTTGGGCGGCAGCAGGCGCGCGCAGATCGCGCCGCCGAGCACGCAGCCCCCGAGACCGGCCAGCATCGCATACGCCCGTCCCGACGCGGCGGCGGCGCCGAGCGCATGGAAGCCGGCCAGGGCCGCCAGGAACATCCCTAGGCTGACCACCGCCCCGATCAGCACCGCCAGCGCCAGCTGCCGGAGATCGACCACGTCGCCCCACACCTCCGCCAGGTGCCCCGAGTCCATGCTGTGCCTCCCGTTCGCCGTCAGGATCCCGCTCCGGACCCGCTTGCGCCATGCGTCCCGGACCGGTGCATCCCGGCGCTCATGGCCTGGTACGCCTTCGAGCGCGGCACGATGCCCAGCCTGGCCGCGACCGATGCCGTCGCCTGCCGCAGCCGCTCCAGGTCGACGCCGGTGGCGATGCCCATGCCGTCCAGCATGTACACGAGGTCCTCGGTGGCGAGGTTGCCGCCGGCGCCGATGGCGTAGGGGCAGCCGCCGAGGCCGCCGGCCGCGCTGTCGACCACGCCGATGCCGAGCTCGAGGCAGGCCAGGACGTTGGCGAGCGCCTGCCCGTAGGTGTCGTGGAAATGCACGGCGAGGCGATCGACCGGCACGCTTGCGGCGACCGCCTCGACCAGGTGCCTCGCCCGCCCCGGCGTGCCGACCCCGATCGTGTCCCCCAGCGACACCTCGTAGCAGCCCCGCTCGACCAGGTGCCGGGCCAGGCTGGCGACCGTGGCGGCCGGGACCTCGCCCTCGAACGGGCAGCCGAGCACGCAGGACACGTAGCCGCGCACCGCGATGCCGTGCTGGCGCGCCAGCGCGAACACCGGCTCGGCATGGCCGAGGGACGCCGCGACCGAGCAGTTGAGGTTGGCGCGGCTGAAGGCTTCCGAGGCGGACACGAACAGCGCCACCTCGCGCGCGCCGGCCTCGATCGCCCGCTCCATGCCGACGCGGTTCGGCACCAGCACCGGAAACCGGATCCCCGGACGCGACGCAAGGGCGCGCAGCACCGCGTCGGATCCCGCCATCTGCGGCACCCGTCGGGGCGAAACGAAGCTGCCGACCTCGATCGTCGCCAGGCCGGCGTCCGCCAGCGCCTCGACAAAGGCGATGCGGTCGACGGCGTCGAGCGTGCGCGGCTCGTTCTGCAGCCCGTCGCGCGGGCCGACCTCGACGATTCTCAGGCTGGGTTTTAAGCCGGGTGTCGCGGTCACCGCCCGCGCAGCTCGGAAAGCGCTGCCTCGGCGGCCTCGTGCGTCACCGATCGCCGCTCGACCAGCCGACGCGCGACCTCCCCGACCTCGTCGCCCGACGCGCCGGCGCCGATGGCGACGTTGTGCGCGTGCAGCGCCATGTGGCCTTTCTGGATGCCGTCGGTGGCGAGTGCCTTCATCGCCCCGAAGTTCTGCGCGAGCCCCACCGCAGCGATGATGCGCGCGAGCCGCTCGGCGCTTCCGACCTGCATGATCGCCAGCAGGGCGCGGGCGGTCGGATGGATGCGCGTCGCACCGCCGACCAGCCCGACCGCGAGCGGCATCTCGATCGACCCGGACAGGTCGCCCCCGGCGGAAACCTCCCAGCGCGACAGGCTGCGGTAGCGGCCGCCGCGCGCGGCATAGGCGTGCGCGCCGGCCTCGACGGCCCGCGTGTCGTTGCCGGTCGCCAGCACCACCGCGGACACGCCGTTCATGATCCCCTTGTTGTGGGTGGCGGCGCGGTACGGGTCGGCGTCGGCGAACCGGAAAGCGTCCACCATCGCGTCGCGCACCGCCGCGCCGCCGATGTCGCCCGCCCGCCAGGTGGCGCGGGCGCGGGCCACCCGCCGGTCCGCCAGGTTGGACAGGATGCGCAGCAGCGTGCGGCCGCCGGTCCATCGCCCCAGCTCCGGCGCCAGACGTTCGGCCATGGTGTTCACCGCGTTGGCGCCCATCGCGTCGCGCGTGTCGACCACGATGTGGGTGATGACCATGACCCCACTGGCGGTGTCGAGCAGCCGCACCTCCAGGTCGCGGAAGCCGCCGCCAAGCCGGACCAGGGTGGGGTCGCACGCGTCGCACAGCGCCGCGATCTCGTCCCGCATTGCCGGGCGGAGTTGCCGACCGCGGCAACCACGGAAGACTCCTCCGTCGCCATCGGCACCAGCACGTCGGTGCCGTCCACGCGCATGTTGGTGGCGATGCCGACCGGGATCGCCAGCGTGGTCACCATGTTCTCGATCATGTGGTCGGCGAGGCGGCGGTCGATGTTGGCGGGTGCCGCCAGGTGCCGGCGCTGCTCGTCGTCCAGCCCTGCGAACGCCGCCACCGCGTCGAGCCGTGCTCCGACCTCCAGCTTGTGGAACCCGGGGATGCGCGAAACCCTCGGCTCGTCCGGCATGTCGCGCCCTGTTCTTCCCGGCCCGCCAGGAACAGCGGGCGCCAGGTCCTAAGCGATAGGCCGGGGGGCGGTGCCCGCACAGGTACGGTTCGGCACGATTATGCCGATATCGTACCCCCTGCGGCCCTGGTATGGCTGGTTGCCATGACGCACGGGCCGGGCAAGGTCGAGCTGGTGATGGACGGCATCCTGGCGCAGCTGCGCGCCGGCACGCTTCGCGCCGGCGAGCGGCTTGCCTCCATACGCGAGCAGGCGATCCGTGCCGGCGTCGCGCGCAACACGGTGGTGGAAGCCTACCTGCGCCTCGTGGCGCAGGGCGTGCTGCAGGCCAGGCCGGGCTCGGGCTACTACGTGGCGCGCTCGTCGCGGCACCTTCCCCCGTCCGCGCCGCCGGCCGGGGTCGCGACCGGCCCGGCGACGCTGCTGGTCGAGCAGCTGGAGCGCCGCCTGCCGATCAGGCCAGGCGACGGCCGCCCGCCGCCGGACTGGCTGGAGCAGTCGGAGCTGCGCCGCCACCTGTCCGTACAGCGCTTCCGCGACGCCGACGCCTACAACCGCGCCTGGGGCTTCCTTCCGCTCCGCGAGCGGCTGTGCGGGGCGCTGGCGGAGCGCGGCATTGGCTGCCGGCCCGAGCAGATGTTCATGACCTTCGGCGGCAATCACGCCATGGACCTGGTCGTACGCAGCCACGTGCGGCCGGGCGACGCGGTGCTGGTCGACGATCCGGGCTACTACCCGCTGTTCGCCAAGCTGCATCTCGCCGGCGCCCGGATCGTGGGCGTGCGCCGGCTCCGCGACGGCCCGGACCTCGTCGATCTGGAGCAGAAGGCGGCAACCAGCGGCGCCAGGCTGTTCTTCACCCAGTCGCTCGCGCACAACCCGACCGGCGGCTCGATCACGCCGGGGGTGGCCTACGGGGTCCTGCGCGTCGCCGGCGCCCACAACCTCCTGGTGGTCGAGGACGACCCGTTCGCCGACATCCTGCCTTATTCCGCGACCCGGCTGGCAGCGCTCGACCAGCTGGACCGGGTGATCTATGTCGGCAGCTTCTCCAAGACCCTCGCGGCCAGCTTCCGGGTCGGCTACGTCGCCGCGTCGCCCGCCCGTGCTGCGGCGCTCAACGACGTGAAGCTCATGACCACCGTCGCCACCTCGGCGCATGACGAGCGGCTGATCTTCGGCCTGATCGAGGGGGGCCACTACCTGAAGCACCTGCGCCGCCTGCGCGGCCGGGTCAGCCGGGCGACGACGGCCACCATCGCCGGGCTGGAAGCCGCCGGCATCTCGGTGCAGCGCCCGGTCGGCGGCGGCTTCTACCTTTGGATCCGGCTGCCAGGCCAGGCCCTCACGGCGGGCGATGTCGCCGACGCGGCGGCAAACGGCATCTTCATCGCCCCGTCATCCGCCTTTTCCACCACCGCCGACGCGGAGCCGGCGATGCGCGTCAACGTCGCGTACGGCGACCATCCGGTCTTCATGCAGTGGCTGAAGGCGCGCCTGGCGCCGGGCGGGCGCTCCTAGCCGGGCGGTCGACGGTCGGCGGTCGGCCCCGGCTGGACGGCGGATGCGTGCTCACGCCGGGCGTGGCGGGCGCACCAGGGAGGCGAGCTGGAGCGCCAGCAGCTCCGCCTGCTGCCGTATGTCCGGCACCGCGGTCATTTCCCAGAACATTCCCCGGGTGACGGGCCCGACCGCGAACAGCCGGCGCGAGATCGAGCCGTCGCGCCCGAGCAGCGCGCAATGCGCGGTCACGTCGAGCCCGAGGCAGAGCGGATCGGGGCGCACCAGCCCGTTGTTCAGCAGCGAGCGCACCAGCGGGTCGCGTATGCGGCTGTAGTCGGCGTCGGGGCCGGCGCAGTTGACCACCCGGCCCACCGTCACGCTGTCGAGCTCGTCGGCGAAGCGCGGCCGGAACAACACCGTCACCGGCCCGTCCGGCCGATCCTGCTGGTAGGCGCGTATCCGCCCGGCGCGTATGCGCAGCTGGCCGCTGGCGCGCGCCTGGGCGATCCGGTCCGCCACCGGGCCGGAGATGCGGTGCCGGTGGGTGTCCCACCACGGGCGCAGGTGGCGCAGGAAGCGCTGCCGGTCGCGCAGGCTCATCGCCTGCCACAGCTCGGTGGTGATGGGGCGTATCTCGTCGATCACGGCGTGCCAGCCGCCACCGCAGGCGATCTGCCGGGCGGCGTTGGTGCGCAGGATGCGGGCCAGGGCGTTGAGGCGGGTCGGAAACGCGTCGGTTTCCGGCATCGCGGCGCCGGACGTCGCAGCGCCGGGCGTCGTGGCATCGGGCGGGGCGGCATGGTGGCGGTGCGGCAGCAGGCCGCGCCTGGACAAGGCGGTGATCGGGCCGCGATGGCCCTGGTCGAGCAGCGACACGACGCTGTCGATGGTGGTGAGCCCGGTGCCGACCAGCAGCACGGGGGCGTCCGGATCGAGCCCCTCCAAGGTGTCCGGCGCCCACGGGTCGGCCTTGTAGGCCGGGCTGTCGTAGAACGAGGGATCCGATACCGGCGGCGGGGCAGGCGGGAAGTTGCCGATCGCCAGCACGGCACGCTCGGCCAACACGATGCGGTCGCGGTCCAGGGCGAGCGACAGCCCGGCGCCGTCCGGCGTGATCGAAAGAACGTCGCCGCGCACCAGCTGGAGCTGGTCGCGCCGCTCCGCCACCTTCATCTCGTTGTTCAGCAGGTGGCGCATGTATCGGCCGAACATGCGCCTCGGCACGAACGAGGCAGGCCCGGCTTCCACCCCACAGGCTTCCTCCGGGGACAAGCCCTGCAACCAGTGAAGGAAGTCGAGCGGACGCTGGGGGAAAGCGCTCATCTTGGCCGCCGGCACGTTCAGCAGGTGGCTGGCATTGCCGTCGGCATAGGCCCGACCGCGTCCGAACCGGACCCGCTCGATCAGCACCACCCTGGTGTGCGGTGGCGAGCGCTGCAGCAGGTGCAGCGCCAGCAGGGTGCCGCTGAAGCCGGCGCCGACGATGGCGATGCTGGCGCGTCCGGTCGGGTCGTGCTGGTCCAAGAAGGGCTCCTTGACGGTGGACGCCCGACCCAAGCAGCTATCGTGCCGGCCCGCCAGGAAGAAAAGATGGAGGTTGCGGCCGGCAGGCGGTCACGGGACGTGCGCGGGATCGGTAGCGGGCGCCGGATGGGCGAGATAGGCCAGCCGCTTGAACTCCAGCCGGCCGCGGGCGACGCTGTCCAGGATCAGCCCGCAGACCAGGCTGAGGCAGGCGAGCAGCACGAAGCCCAGCGCCAGCACCGCACTCGGCAGGCGTGGCACGTGGCGGGTGCGGAAGAACTCCAGCACCACGGGCAGCCCCAGGCCGAGGCCCAGAAGGAGCATGGCGGCGGCGATAACGGAGAAAAAGGCGAGCGGGCGTTCCTGCTTCATCAGCACCACGATGGTGCGCAGGATGCGCATGCCGTCGCGGTAGGTGCGCAGCTTCGACACCGAGCCTTCCGCCCGCTCAATGTAGCGGGTCGGCAGCTCGGCGACCGGCATACGCAGTTCCAGCGCGTGCACGGTGAGCTCGGTCTCGGTCTCGAAGCCCGCCGACAGCGCCGGGAACGACTTCACGAACCGGCGCGAGAACACCCGGTAGCCGGACAGCATGTCGGACAGCCGGTGGCCGAAGATAACGGCGACCAGCCCGGTCAGCACGCGGTTGCCGAGCACGTGGCCGCGCCGGTAGGCGGAAGCGCGGTCGGTGACACGGGACGCGTTGACCATGTCCAACCCGTTCTCGCGAAGCGCCCGGATCAGGGCGGGGGCGGCGTGGGCGTCATAGGTGCCGTCGCCGTCCACCAGCACGTAGAGCTCGGCGTCGACGTCGGCGAACATGCGCCGCACCACGTGTCCCTTGCCCTGCAGGGTTTCCAGACGCACCACCGCGCCGGCGCCGCGCGCGGCTGCGCGCGTGTCGTCGCTGGAATTGTTGTCGTAGACGTAGATCGTGGCGTCCGGCAGGGCGGCCCGGAAGTCGCGCACCACGCCCGCGATCGCCACCGCCTCGTTGTAGCACGGGATCAGCACCGCGACCCGGCAGGCGGGAGCGGGCAGCGTCACGAGAAGAATTGCTGCGTCGAATGGGTCAGGATGGCGATCTCGACCGCGCGCAGCAGCGGCACCACGAGGTATTGCAGCGCCAGCAGCACCACCAGCGGGCTCAGGTCCATGCTGCCGAACTGCGGCAGGATGCGCCGCACCGGGGCCAGCACCGGCTCGGTGGCGCGGTACAGGAACTCGCCGACGCTGCGCACCAGGCGGTTGCGGCTGTCGACGATGTTGAACGCGTACAGCAGGCTGAACAGGCAGGAGATCAGCAGCACGTAGATGTAGAGCTGGATCAGGAGGTAGAGCAGCTGGAAGATGGCCGTGATCACGGCAGGAGGTCCTTATGCGTGGCTGCGCCGGAAGCTATCGGCCCCGCCCTGCCCGCGCAACAACCGGGCCCGGCTGGCGGATGCCTCGGGCGGCGCTTGACTTGACCCCGGCCTCGGCTATTTTCCGCCGCCTGCACGGCGGGGCTGTAGCTCAGTTGGGAGAGCGCCTCGTTCGCAATGAGGAGGTCAGGGGTTCGATTCCCCTCAGCTCCACCACCGCCGTCGCAGCCTGCGTCGCAGCCCGTCGGGAAACGTCCTAGGCGCTTCCGGAACCGGCTGCCCCGGACGCAGTCTCCCCTGCCTTCGCCGCATACATCGCCCGGTCGGCGTGTCGCATCAGGTCGGACAGGTTGCTGCTGTCCCGGGGATAAAGCGCGCTGCCGATGCTGGCGCTGACGTGGATGACGTGGCCCTCGACGTCGAATGGCTCGCGGAAAGCGGCCAGGAGCCGGTTGGCAAGGGCGACGCAGTCTTCCGGCGTCAGCGCGCCGTGCTGGACAATGGCGATCTCGTCGCCGCCAAGCCGCACCACGAGGTCGAGGCGTCGCGAGATCCCCGACACGCGCCGGCTCACCTGCCTGAGCAGCGCATCGCCGACATGGTGGCCATAGCGGTCGTTGACCTGCTTGAAGCCGTTCAGGTCGAGCATCTGGAAACCGAAGGCGTTGGCCTCGCTGACCGCGTCCTCCGCCCACTTGTCCAGGTAGCGTCGGTTCGGCAGGCCGGTCAGGTGGTCGGTATAGGCCAGCGCGCGCAGGCGCTCGGCTTCGTGCGCCACGTTCCGGGCGGCGTGCGCCAGGCGGTCGATCTCCTGCCGCTGCGCCAGCGTGCCGCGCAGGCTGGCCATGCGCAGGTGCAGGTCGAGCAGGGTGAAGGGGCTGACAATCACGTCGTCGAGCCTGGCCTTGACCGCCCAGGCCTTAGCGGATTCGAGGTTGTCGATGACCGCCACGAGGAACGGCGCCGGCGACAGGCTCCGGAGCCGTTGCAGGTCCGGCTCCCCGAACGGGTGGTCGCCGCGACAGTCCAGCACCAGCGCGGACGCCCCAGACAGCGACGCCGTATCCCCGGCCAGCCCGTCGCGCACCGACACCGTACCGCCCGGCTGCACCACCCTCAGCTGCTGCACGAACTCGTCCCGCGCGGAAGCGGACCGGCTGATGAAGACTATGTCCAAGCGCGTGTCCATGGTTCGGGACAGTTCATACGGCGAACGGTTCCGGCCGGATTGTCAGCCATACGCAGGACAAACCGCGGGGCCGTGCACCGTGCCGGGACGGCAAAGGAAACGGCGGTCGCCGTCGTCGGTTCGATGATTTTATGCCTGTCGCGGGCAGTCAAACCCGTGGCCAGGTTCCGGACGGGCGGTTCTGCCGACGCGCTTGGGCTCAAGGCGACGTCGTTGCCAGCGCTGCCGCCAGGGCCGCCAGCGCCTCCTCACACACCGCCTGGTCCTCGTCAGGCTGCGCGCCGGACGCTCCCACCGCGCCGACCACTTCCCCGTCGTGGAGCAGCGGCATGCCGCCGGCGAGGGGCATGCGCCCCGGGAACGACAAGGTGGCGGGGTCGTCCCGGACCTGCTGTTCCAGGGTGGCGGTGGAGGACCGGGTGATGGCGGCGGTCCTGGCCTTGAGCGTCGCCGCCTCGGGGGTGTGGTAACGGGCGCCGTCCAGCCGTTCCAGCAGCAGGAGCACCCCGTGCTCGTCCACCACGGCGATGCTGACCGCGAGCTGCCGGCGTTGCGCTTCCCCCACCGAAGCCGCCATCAGGCGACGCGCCTCGTTGTGGGTCAGGACGTGCCTGGTCTGCATCGTGCGGTCCTTCCGGGTGGTGGATGGCCGCCCCTGCGGCACCGGACGATACAACGCCCCATTCGCGTGATCGCTTCCCGTACTTGCTTTCCCTGGGCTGCTTCCCGGGGGCAGATCGTGCGCCCATCGATGCTTCGGCAGCGCCGCCGGTTGATCCGGAACCTCGCCAGGGGCACATACCCAATAGCGTGGGGCCGGTGCGGCTTCGGTTCGGTTTTCAAACGGGCATTCTGGATGGGTGAGTTGTCGCGCGAGGCGATGGAGTTCGACGTGGTCGTGGTCGGCGGCGGCCCGGCCGGGCTCGCGGCCGCGATCCGGCTGAAGCAGTTGTCGCCCGACGCTACCGTGTGCCTGGTCGAGAAGGGCTCGGAGATCGGCGCGCACATCCTGTCGGGTGCGGTGATCGAGCCGCGCGCCCTGGACGAGCTGCTTCCCGACTGGCGCGAACGCGGCGCCCCGCTCGACACCAGGGCCACCACGGACCGGCTGCTCTACCTGACCGAGCGCCGCTCCTGGCCGCTGCCGATGCCGCCGCAGATGGGCAACCACGACAACTACATCGTCAGCCTCGGCAACGTGTGCCGCTGGCTGGCGGGCGAGGCGGAAGCGCTGGGCGTCGAGATCTATCCAGGCTTCGGTGCGGCCGAACTGCTGGAGGAGGACGGCCGCATCGCCGGCATCGCCACCGGCGACATGGGCGTCGGACGCGACGGCGAGCCCGGGGCCAACCACCAGCCCGGCATGGAGCTGCGCGCCTCCTACACCCTGTTCGCGGAAGGCTGCCGCGGTTCCTTGTCCAAGCAGCTGATGCAGCGGTTCGACCTGCGCCGGGGGATCGACCCGCAGACCTACGGGCTCGGGATCAAGGAACTGTGGGAGGTGCCGGCGTCGCAGCACCGGCCGGGCCTGGTGCAGCACACCCTGGGCTGGCCGCTGGACCGACGCACCTATGGCGGCTCCTGGCTGTATCATTTCGGCGACAACCTGGTGTCGTACGGCTTCGTGGTCGGGCTGGACTATCCCAATACCTGGCTGTCGCCGTTCGACGAGATGCAGCGGTTGAAGACCCATGCCGCGATCCGTCCGCACCTCGAGGGCGGCAAGCGCGTCGCGTATGGCGCGCGCGCCCTGTCCGAAGGCGGGCTGCAGTCGGTGCCGCGCCTGACCTTCCCCGGGGGCGCACTGGTGGGCGACGCGGCCGGCTTCCTCAACGTGGCCAAGATCAAGGGCACGCATGCGGCGATGAAGTCCGGCATGCTGGCGGCGGAAGCGGTGTCGGAAGCGCTGGCGGACGGGCGCCCGGCCGAGCCCGCGCGCTTCACCGCCAAGGTACGTGACAGCTGGCTGTGGGACGAGATGCGCACCGTGCGCAACATCCGCCCCGCGTTTTCCCGCTTCGGCCAGCTCGGTGGTCTGGCGTATTCCGCGGTGGACACCGTGCTGCTGCGCGGCCGGGCGCCGTGGACGCTGCGCCACCGCCACGCCGACCACGAGGTGCTGGACCGCGCCGACGCCGCGCCGCCGATCGCCTATCCAAAGCCGGACGGCGTGCTGACCTTCGACAAGCTGTCCTCGGTGTTCCTGTCCAACACCAACCACGAGGAGGACCAGCCGGTGCATCTGCGGCTGCGCGATCCGGGGCGCTGGCAGACGGTGAACTGGGACGCGTACCGCTCGCCGGAAACGCGCTACTGCCCGGCCGGGGTTTACGAGGCGGTCGGCGCCGACGAAGGCCAGCCGCGCCTGCAGATCAACGCGCAGAACTGCGTGCACTGCAAGACCTGCGACATCAAGGACCCGACCGAGAACATCGACTGGTCTGCGCCCGAGGGCGGCGGCGGCCCGAACTATCCGGGCGGCATGTGACGCGCGTCCATCCATCCATCAGGAACCGAAGATGAAACTGCTCGTGCCGGTCAAGCGCGTGATCGACTACAACGTGAAGCCGCGCGTGAAAGCCGACGGCTCCGGCGTGGAGCTCGCGGGCGTCAAGATGTCGATGAACCCGTTCGACGAGATCGCGGTCGAGGAAGCGGTGCGCCTCAAGGAGAAGG
>CAXSHC010000044.1:0-12892 GCA_964236745.1 uncultured Acetobacteraceae bacterium | reverse complement strand
GGCGATGGTCGACGATGCCGTGCAGGACACCTTGCTTGCCGTGCACGAGAAGCGGCACACATTTGACCCGGCGCGGCCGTTCGGCGCCTGGCTGGGCGCCATCGCCCGCTACAAGTGGATCGACCGGTTGCGCGCCATGAAGTCCCATCCCACCGTCGAGCTGGACGACACCCTCGCCGTCGCCGACCACGAGGAGGCGGTGTCGAGTGCGGTGTCGCTCGAGCGCCTGCTGGCGGAGCTCAAGCCCGCCCAGGCCGAGGTCATCCGCTTGGTCAAGCTGCAGGGGCTCAGCGTCATGGAGGCTTCGCGCCGTACCGGGCAGACCATGTCGCTGGTGAAGGTCAACATCCATCGCGGCCTCGGTCGGCTGAGCGCGATGATCCAGGGCGGCAACGATGCCGGATGAATTCTTGCCGGACCACGTCCTGCCGGACCACCTTCTGATCGACCGCCTGACCGCCGGCCTCAAGCCGGTGCGGCCGCGCACCAACAAGCGCGACGGCCTTCTCGTGGTTGGCATCTGCGTCCTGGAGCTGGCGTTGTTCCTGCTGATGGGCGCGATGCGGCCGGACATGCCGGTGGCGATGCGCCATCCGAGCTTCTGGTGGAAGCTGACCAGCCTCGGGCTGATCGCCGTCGTCAGCGGCACCGCGTCCGTGGCCTCGTTCCATCCCGCCGGATCGCCGCGCCGCGGGCTGCGCTGGGTGCTGGCGCTCGTGGTCGCCTGCCTCGCGGTCGGCTGGGCGCTCGATGCCGGCCGTGCCGGCTGGGCCTCGCTGGAAGCCCGGCTCGACTGGGAGCACGGAATGCAGTGCTTCACCAAGATGGTGCTGCTGGCGCTGCCGGCGGTGGCGGGGCTGTCCGTCCTGATGCGTCGCGGCGCCCCCACCGACCGTTCCGGTACCGCCTGGAGCGTGGGCATCGCCGCCGCCGCCTGGGGCGCGTTCGTGTTCGTGTTCGCCTGCCCGTCCGACGACCCGCTTTATATCGCCTTCTGGTATATGCTGGCCTGCCTGTCGATCGCCGTGCTTGCGCGCCTGCTCCTGCCGGCGCTGGCCCGCTGGTGAGGAACTAGCTGCCGAAGTTCTTCCCGCCCTGACGCCGCTTCCCGACGATGCCGCCGCCAGCCTGATCGGTCGCGTACACGACCCCGGGGCCTGCGGCCCGTGCCTGGTGCGCATTCTCGCTGCCTGGTCCTGAAACAATCGGAATCGGAGGTGGTGCTGGCGGTGGACGCCCAGGGGCGGATACGCGGCGCTACGCTCGGCAACGACGTCAACCTGCGCGACGTGAAGGGCCGCAGCGCGCTTCTGCTTGGCAAGGCCCAAGAACAACAACGCGTCCTGCGCCATCAACCCGTTCCTGCGCCTGTTCGACGCCCGCTTCGGGCTCGGCCACGTGCGCAACCTTGTTCCGAGCTTGGTCGTGACGAAGGACGGCTTCGAGCCGCGCGGCCACCGCTCGATGCGCGAGATCAGCCGCGACCAGGAGGATCTGGTGGCGCAGACCATTGGCGCCCATCACCAGTATGCCGACGGCGTGATGCTGTCCTCGGCACCCTGTTCGCGCCGGCGCAGAACCGCGACACACCCGGCTGCGGCTTCACCCACAAGCTCGGCGACCGGGTGGAGATCGTGGCACCAACACTCGGACCGGCTGGTCAACCGGGTGACGCATTCGCAGGACGCGCCGCCATGGCGATTTGGCATCGGCGCGCTGATGCGCAACCTGTCGGAACGCGGCCTGTCGTAGCGTCGCTTCCGCTGGTGCCGATCGGGGCGCGAAAGCCGGCTCAATGTGACCGCCTCGTTGCGATCGGCACCCGGGTTGATGCGAACGCCGCCGGAGAACCGGAGTAATACAAAAATTGAGATCCGGTATCCTATCTTGTTCCTTTAGATATGGTGCTGGACGACGTTTTATTGGTCATCGCGAAGCCGGAACGGGTTATGATCGTCTCGATGTCCGAATCAGCCTCACAATCGTCCGGCATCCGGGCCCGCTTCATCGGCTGGGTCGTGGCGCCGACCCTGATCGTCATCCTGCTCGTGCTGTTTGTGGGAATCCTCGCCTTGTTTTTGGCGGCGCGTCAGGCGGACGAAGCGTCGGCCGGGCGCGAGGCCCGCATCGCCGACGGCTCGGTCAGGAGCGCGATCGAGGACTTGGTAGACGGGCAGGCGAACGTTGCCGGCTGGCCCGCCGTCGCGAGCCAGCCGGCCGGCCCGGCTCACGGTCTCGGACCGCCGGTCCATTCCACGGCCGCCTGGCACCGGGCGGCGTCGGACCACCGGACGGTCTATGTGCTTGGCAGCAACGACGTGCCCGTCCACGCCATCCCGCCGGACCACCAGACCGGGGACGCGTTCGCCGCGGTCGGCAAGGACGTGCTCCCGCTGGTGCGCCTGCTCAGGAAACGCGCCGACCCCGCAGCCTCCGAACCCGTAACCACCAGCCTCTCATCCGATAGTTCCGCAGTCGGCGCACGCGTTGCCGCCGACCTGCCGCATCTCGGCGGGATCCTGCTCGTCGGCGGCGAGCTGACGGCGATCAGCGTCGTGATCCTCCGGGCCCAGCATACGGCCGGCGGCATGCCCGGCGACGTGCTGGTCGACATGAAGCGGCTGGGTGCCGCCGACCTTGCCACGCTGCTCCGACGCGTCCCGCTCGATGGCGTGCGGTTCTCTTCCGCGCGCGACGTGCGCCCGAATGAGCGTGCCCTGGTCCTGCAGGACCCGCTGGGCCATCCGGCGGGCTGGATCATGTGGCAGTCCGAGCATCCGGGACGGCGGATCCTGCGCCTGCTGGTGCCGATGGCGCTGGTCCTCGCCGTTGTCGCTTCCGCGGCGACGGCCCTCCTGCTCCGCTCGTTCTGGATGATCAGCGTGGCACAGGCGCACTCGGCGCACGAGCTGCGCGACAACGAGGCCAACGCCCGGCACGTGGCCGAGCACGACTCGCTGACCGGCCTTCCCAACCGCACGCTGTTCGACCGGCGGCTCCAGGCCTGCGTGTCGCCGGGCGTCGGCGCCGGTCACGCCGGGCTGTTCATGATCGACCTGGACCGGTTCAAGCAGGTCAACGACATGCTGGGGCACCAGGCCGGCGATGCGCTGCTTCGTGCGTTCGGGCAGCGTCTGCGCGAGGCATTCCGGCCGATGGACATGGTGGCGCGGCTGGGCGGCGACGAGTTCGCGGTGCTGGTCGAGGTGCTGGACGGCCCGGAACAGGTTGAGGGCATCTGCGACCGGCTGTTCGAGTCGATGGCGGTGCCGTTCCGCATCAACGGCACCGAGACCTATGTCGGGATCAGCATCGGCGTCGCCCTGGAAGCCGGCCTGGACGGCAGCACGGTGCAGGACCTGCACAGGCGCGCCGACATCGCGCTGTATCAGGCCAAGGCCAACGGCCGGAACTGCCGCTGCTGCTTTTCCGCCGACCTGGACCGCAAGCTGCGCCGCCGCACCATGCTGGAGGACGAGCTGCGCCAGGCGCTGCTGACCCGGAACGGGCTGTTCGTCTGCTACCAGCCCCAGGTCAGCGTCGGCAGCTGCCGCATCATCGGCTTCGAGGCCCTGGCGCGCTGGCGCCGCAAGGACGGCGAGCTGGTTCCGGCGCAGGAGTTCGTCGCCATCGCCGAGGAAACTGGGCTGATACGCCAGCTGGGCGCCTTTGTTCTGTCCGATGCCTTATCGCTCGCGCGCCGCCGCCCCGACCTGTTCCTGTCCGTCAACCTGTCGCCGGTGCAGCTCCAGACGCCGGGCTTCGCGCAGACGGTGGCCAGGATGGTGCAGGCGGTGGGCGTCAGTCCGCAGCAGATCGAGCTGGAGATCACCGAGGGCGTGGTGCTGGGCAACGACGAGGTCACGCAGTCGACGCTCGACCAGCTGCGGCAGTCCGGCTTCCGCATCGCGCTGGACGATTTCGGCGTCGGCTATTCGAGCCTGAGCTACCTGCGCCGGCTGCACGTCGACAAGATCAAGATCGACCGGTCGTTCGTGGAGAACATCGCGTCGGACTCCGAGGCTTTGGCCCTGGCCGCCTGCATCGTCATCCTGGGGCAGGCGATCGGGGTGCCGGTGACGGCCGAAGGCATAGAAACCGCCGAGCAGATGCGGCTGATGTCGACCGCGGGTTGCAGCGGGCTGCAGGGCTACCTGTTCTCCAGGCCGGTCTGCGGACCGGAACTCGACGCGCTGCTGGCTGAAACCGCGGTTCAGGCCGCTGCAACCGAGGCCGTTGTGATCCAGCCGGCCTTCTAGGCTGTCCGGCGTCGGGACCCCGTCCGGGTCCATAGGCCGACCCCGGAAGCTAGGCCGGCCGCCACTCCGGACGGGCGGCGATCCAGCGGCGCAGGCTGAGCTGGGCGGTCTCGTCCGCGTTGATGCGGGCCAATGCCTGCACGCAGCCCGGAGCCGAAACCGCGTCGACCTGCGCCTTGTGCGTGGCGCTGACCAGCCCGAGGTCGGACAACGCGCTTTCGCAGGCGCTGCGCCAGCGGGCGACCAGCGAGGGCGGGGCGAGCGGCGGCAGCACCAGGGCCACGTCGAGTCGGGCGGCGGCGGCGATGGCGCGCCAGGCGGCGAACAACGGCCCGGAAGGAACATGGCCGACCTGCCGCCGGAAGCGTTCGGCGAAAGCCGGCACGCCATCCAGTGCGGGATCAGCGACCAAGCTGTCGTCGTCGCTGCCGCCCAGCGAGAACACCGGCGCGAAGCCGAGCCGCCCCAGCCTCCTGAGGCGCTGCGGCACGTCGTGGCCACCCACGAAGATCGCATCGACCCGGCCGGCCAGCAGCGCCGCCTCCGCATCGGGCGGCTCGGCCAGGCCGAACACCGGCGACGGCTCGAGCGACAGCATCGACAGTCCCAGCAGCGCCGGCAGCTCCGCGCCCGTCACGGTGGACGCGGCGACCCGCAGCGTCCGGCCGGCGTGCGGCGAGGCGGCGTCGACCCGGGCGACGACCACGCCGGAGGACAAGCTGGCCAGTGCCGGCACCCAGCGGCTGGCGTCGAAATGCACGCGCGGGTCGCCCGCCAGCCAGGCGATCGCGGCGGCGCCCGGAACCAGCATCGCGGTCGAGCCGTCGGGGGCGGTCAGCGCCTCGAACGCGTTGGCGCCGGTGACGCCGTCACGGCCGCCGGTGGCCGACACGGGCAGGGCGGCACCCGCCTGCAACGCGCTGCCGAGCCTGGGGGCCAGCAGCCGCGCCAGCCGTCCCGGCGCCGCGTCCGGGGGGCCTGCGACCAGCAGGGCCGGGTTGGGCAGGAAGGATGTGCCCCCGTCCAGGACACCGCCCGCCATCTGGCTGGTATCCTGCGCCGCCCGGGCGGTGCGAAGCGTGGTGGCTCCGGCCAAAGCCAGCAACACGGCGCGGCGACCGAGCGCCCGCGGGTATGCCATGCTGTCTGCCTGACCGGATCCGGTCGTCACCACACGCCGCTTCAAGGGTTCTGCGTCCTGCGGTTCATCTCAGATTCATACATGACCTCGGCCCATGTCCCAAATGACGCGATGCGAAACCGGTCAGGGCCAGTGCACCTCGGGCGGTAGGCTCATCAGGATCGCCTCGACGTTGCCGCCGGTGCGCAGCCCGAACAGCGTGCCGCGGTCGTGCAGCAGGTTGAACTCGACATAGCGTCCGCGACGCACGAGCTGGTGCTCGCGGTCCGCCGTTGTCCAAGGCTCGCGCATGCGGTCGCGCACGATCTGCGGATACGCGTCCAGGAACGCCGTGCCGACGTCGCGGGCAAAGGCGAAGTCACGGTTGGCATCCCCGGTGCACAGCCGGTCGAAGAAGATCCCGCCCAGGCCGCGCGGCTCGTTGCGGTGCGGCAGGAAGAAGTAGCGGTCGCACCATTCCTTGAACCGCGGATAGTACGCCGGGTCGTGCCGGTCGCAGGCGCGCTCGAACGACGCATGGAACCGTGCCGCGTCCGCCTGCGACTCCGCGCTGTCGGGGCGCATCGGCGTGATGTCGCCGCCGCCGCCAAACCATCCCTGCGTGGTGACCAGCATGCGCGTGTTGAAGTGCACCGCCGGCACCAGCGGGCTTTGCATGTGCGCGACCAGGCTGATGCCAGACGCCCAGAACCGCGGATCCTGCTCGGCGCCAGGGATTTCCCGCCGGAACTCCGGGCTGAACTCGCCTTCCACCGTGGACACGTTGACGCCCACCTTCTCGAACACCCGGCCGCGCATCAACCCGATCACGCCGCCGCCGCCGCTCCCGTCCGGCAGCCGCGACCAGGGCCTGCGCTCGAACCGCCCGGGCGGCCGGTCCGACAGCGGCCCGTCCTGTTCCCGCTCGATCAGCTCGAAGGCGTCGCACAGCCGGTCGCGCAATCCTTCGAACCAGCCCCGCGCGTCCGCCCGCAGCGCGTCGTGCGGCGGGCGGACGGGCAGGTCGGGAGGTGTTGGAACCGGCGGGGGAACCGGTGCTGGAAGCTCGCTCATCGCACCAGCATAGCCGAACCGTGGCCCGGCCTCGACCACCCTGTTGCGGTGCGGCAAAAGCGCTCCTACCTTTGGGCATCGAGCTTCTCCCGACGGCTGCAAGGATGCCATCATGGCCGATCGGCCGGACCAACACGGCCATGACGCCGTCGCCGCCGACACCTTTCCGCTGGCACCCGACGACCGCCAGGCCGAGCACCGCTTCGGTCGCGCACCCACCTCGGCGCTACCGGAGTCGTCGCATCCCGGCCTGCGCTGGCTCGACGCCCGGCTGCCGGTGGTGTCGGCGTTCCGGCGCGAGTACGTGTCCTACCCGATGCCGCGCAACCTCAACGGGTTGTGGAACTTCGGCGCCTTCGTGACCGTGGCGCTGGCGGTGCTGCTACTCAGCGGCATCTTTCTGGCCGTGAACTACACCGCCACCGTGGCGCAGGCATTTGGCAGCGTGGAAGCGATTGACCGGCAGGTGCCGGACGGCTGGCTGGTGCGGTCGATCCACATGGGCGGGGTGTCGATGTACTTCGCCACCCTCTACGTGCACATCTGGCGCAGCCTGTACTACGGCTCCTACAAGGCGCCGCGCGAGGTGCTGTGGCTCACCGGCATGCTGCTGATGGCGATGACCATGGTGGCGGCCTTCGCCGGCTACGTGCTGCCCTGGGGACAGATGTCGTACTGGGGCCTCACCGTGGCGGCGCACGCGCTGGGCTCGGTGCCGATTGTCGGCGCCCCGCTCGCCGACTGGCTGCTCGGCGGCAGCGTGCTGGGCGACACCGCGCTGCACCGCATCTACGTGCTGCACTTCGTCACCGCCTTCGCCGTGGTCGGCATCGTGGTGCTGCACGTGCTGGCGCTGCACGTCACCGGCTCCAACAACCCGCTCGGCATCGAGCCGAAGGGCCCGCGTGATACGGTGCCGTTCCACCCGTACTACACCGCCAAGGACGGCGTCGGCATGGCGCTGTTCGCCATCGCCTTCGCGGTGCTGGTGTTCTTTCTGCCCGGCTGGCTCACCCTGCCGGACAACTACCTGCAGGCCGACCCGCTTTCCACGCCGGCCGACATCACCCCCGAATGGTACTTCGCCCCGTTCTACGCCATCCTGCGCGCCGGCGGCCCGCTCGGCGTGCTGCTGGCCGCCGGCAGCCTGGCGGTGCTGTTCATCCTGCCCTGGCTCGACCGCTCGCCGGTCCGCAGCGCCCGGTTCCGCCCGGTCTACCGCTGGCTGCTTCTCGTGCTGCTGGCGTCGTTCGTGCTGCTGGGGGTGGCCGGCTTCCATCCGCCGTCCGGCATCTGGCTCGTGCTGAGCCGGATCGCCACCGCCTACTGGCTGGCGCACTTCCTCGTGCTGCTGCCGCTGCTGGCCCGCATCGAGCGCCGCCCCCTGCTTCCTGCCAGCATCGCCGGGCCTCCGTCCGGCATCGTCGGCAGCGCCTGATGCGCCTCCTGCTCCGGGCGCTGCCGCTTCTCGCCGTTATTCCCGCTTGCGCTGCCGGACCCGCGCACGCCGCCGGACCGTTCTCCACGGTCGACCTCGGCAGCGCCCAGCGCGGCTACGCCGTGTATTCGCAGGTGTGCAGCGCCTGCCATTCCTTGAAGCAGCTGACCTATGCCGACCTAGGCGGCCTCGGGCTGGACGCGTCGCAGGTGCGCGCCCTGGCGGCGGCGGCCAAGGTGACCGACGGCGCCGACCCCGCCGGCCGCCCGCTGCGACGCCCCGCCCGGCCGGACGACCACCTGCCATCCCCGTTCGCGACCACGCAGGCCGCCGCCGCCGCCAACAACGGCGCGGTGCCGCCCGACATGTCCCGGCTGGCGCTGACCCTGCCCGGCGGTGCCGGTGCCGTCGCCCGCATCCTTCTCGGCTACCGCGATCCGCCGCCCGGAACCGCGATGCCGTCCGGCAGCTACTACGACCCCGCGGTGGCGGGTGGACAGATTGCCATGCCGCCGCCGCTGGTCGACGACGCCGTGCGCTACGCCGACGGCACCAGGGCGACGGTGCCGCAGATGGCGCACGACGTGTCGAGCTTCCTCGACTGGGCGGCGCATCCGCACCAGGCCGAGCGGCGCCGCATCGGCGTCGGCGTGGTGTGCTACCTGGTCCTGCTGGCGGGGCTGGCCTTTCTTCTCAAGCGCAGGGTGTGGTCCAATGTCGGACGCGAATGACACGGTGCAGCCGGTGATCGGCCTGATCGGCGGCTCCGGCCTGTATGACATCGACGGGCTGCAGGACAAGGAATGGCGCATGGTGGAGACCCCCTGGGGTCCGCCTTCCGACGCCCTGCTGTTCGGCCGTCTCGGCGACGTGCGCTGCGTGTTCCTGCCCCGGCACGGCCGCGGCCATCGCATCCCGCCGTCGCGCCTGAACTACCGCGCCAACATCGCCGCCTTGAAGCAGTCCGGCGTCACCGACGTAGTGTCCTTGTCCGCCGTCGGCAGCCTGAGGGAGGAGCTGCCCCCCGGCCACTTCGTGGTGATCGACCAGTTCATCGACCGCTCGTTCGCGCGGGAGAAGAGCTTCTTCGACACCGGCTGCGTCGCGCACGTGTCCATGGCCGATCCGCTCTGCCCGCGCATCGGCGCGGTGCTGCACGAGCAGGGACAGGCGCTCGGCCTGCCGATCAGCCGCGGCGGCACCTATCTGGTGATGGAAGGCCCGCAGTTCTCCACCCGCGCCGAAAGCGAGCTGTATCGCAGCTGGAACTGCGACGTGATCGGCATGACCAACATGCCCGAAGCAAAGCTCGCCCGCGAAGCCGAGCTTTGCTACGCGACCGTGGCGATGGTGACCGACTACGATTGCTGGCGCGCGGGGCACGAGGCCGTCACGGTGGACGCGGTGGTGGCGGTGATGACCGCCAACGCGCAGAAAGCCCGCGACCTGGTTCGCGCGGTGATCCCCCGGCTTGGCCAGCCGCGCGGCCCATGCCCGGCCGGTTGCGACCGCGCGCTCGACCACGCCCTGATCACCGCGCCGGCGGCGCGCGATCCGGAGTTGCTCGGCCGCCTGCGCATGATCGCGGGCCGCATTCTCGGTTGACGCCGGACCGGTCCCCGGCGCCTGGATCCAGACGCCGTCAGGACCCGTTCTGCAACCCTTCCGCCATCTGCGTATGCTTCGCGTCCATCGCCTTGAAGTGCTCGATGAAGCCTTTCACCTGCGGGTCGTCGGTGCTGTCAGCCTCCTTCTGCGTGTCCGCCTGATCCTTCTGGTTCACCTTGACCATGTCCTTGGCGTAGGCTTGGTCGAAGTCCTGGCCGCTCATCGCCCGGAGGCGCAGCGTGTCGGCGTGCTGCGACGCCGACATGCTGTCGGGAAGCGTCACGCCCTTCTGCTTGGCCAACTTCCGTAGTGCCGCGTTCATCGTCTGGTGATCCGATACCACCATGGACGCGTAGCTTTTTATCTGTGGCTGTTGGGCACGTCCGGCTGCAAGCCTGGAAATGGCCAGCTCATGCGCAGCACCCTGCGCCGTGTCCGCCAGGAACTGCTGGTCCTGGCTCGACAAGGCGCTGGCCAGGGCGGGCGCCGCGCCGGCTGACGCGGCCAGCGCCGCCGTGGCGAGAAGGGAAGCGATAAGACGCATCGTGCATGGTCCCGGACAGGAGGTGGGAAGCCGACAACCACGGTGATCCCGCTTCGTTTCCTGGATCCGCCATCACGTTCCGGCCGACGGGGCAGCGTTTCTACCAGCTCGGCCACAGCCCGGGCGTCGCCAGCTCCACCAGGCTGCCGTCCGGATCGCGGAAGTACAGGCTGGTGCCGCCGCGCGGCCACGTGATCCGGCTTTCCAGAACCACGCCCTTGTCGGCGAGCTGGCCTTCCCAGGCTTCGAGCTCGTTTCTCGGGATCGCCAGGCACAGGTGCACCCGTCCACCGCCGTCATGCGGCGGAATATCCCCGTCATCGGTGGGCGTCGGCTGCGTGGACCCGCCGGCCGTGAACAACAACAGCACCGCGTTGCCAGGTAGGCCTAGCGCGCTCATGCGGTCGTCACGCAGGAACAGCTCCAGCCCGAGCACGCGCTGGTAGAAGTCCTGTGCCCGGTCGAGATCGGCGACGTAGATCGAGGTTTCCAGCAGGTGGCTGAGCCTCGGCGTCCGGTCGGCCATCCTATTCTCCGTGTGGACAGGGGCCGGAAAACGTTGTCCGGCCACCCGCGGCAGGCTCAGATCCGGCCGAGCACCAGCAGGATGATCACGACCAGCAGGACCAGTCCCAGCCCGCCGGACGGGAAATAGCCCCAGCCGCCGCTATAGCCCCAGGTCGGCAGGGCGCCGATCAACAAAAGAATGAGGATGATCAGCAGGATAGTACCGAGCATGTGTTTGCATCTCCCGTTACGCGCGGACCACAACGATGGACCGGTCACTTGGTTCGAAAGCGAAACGCATTCAACCGGTGGGCGTGGCGGCAAGGCGATGCGCCCGTCCGTTCGGTGCGGTCAAAGGGCGTGCTGCAGGAAGGCGAGGCTGCGTTCCTGCGCCAGCGCGGTGGCCCCCGCGATATAGCTCGGGCGCTCCGAACAGCCGAAGCCATGCCCGGCGTTCTCGTAGACGAACAGCTCGATCCCCGGCTGTGCCGCCCTGATCGCCTCCACGTCGGACAGCGGGATGTGGTCGTCGTCGGCGCCGAAATGCAGCTGTACCGGACAGTTCGGATGCAGCTCCTTGGTTGCCGCGATGCCGCCGCCATACCAGCCGACCGCGGCCGTGAACCGGTCGGACCGGGTGGCGCCGGCCCAGGCCAGCGCTCCGCCCCAGCAATAGCCGATGATGCCCACCTTGTTTCGGCCGAGCGCGTTCGCGCTCGCGAGCAGGTCGGCCAGGGTGTCCTCCGGCCGGATCGCCGAGCGCAGCGCCATCCCGCGCTTGCCGTCCTCCGGCGTGTAGGCAAGCTCGACCCCGCGCTCGGTCCGGTCGAACAGAGCCGGGGCGATCACCAGGTAGCCGGCATCCGCGAACCCGTCCGCGACTGCCCGCATGTGGTGGTTCACCCCGAAGATCTCCTGCACCACCACCAGGGCGCGCGGCGCATCGGCGAAACCAGCCTGGTAGGCGGAAAGCTCGTGCCCATCCGACGCGGTCAGCGTGATCGTGTGGCCCATCGCCGTGGTTCCTCATACCGGCCGGCCGGCCTGGATCGGACGGCGGCACCTGTGGCAGGTTGCGGTGATGGGCGAAATCGTCAACCTCAGGACCAGGCGCCGACAGCGCGACCGCAATCAGGCGTCGCAGCAGGCGGCGGATAACCGGGCGCGTTTCGGCCGCACCCGCGAGGAGGTGGCACGCGAGCGGCAGGAGCAGGCGCGGCAGCAGGCGGTGCTGGACGGGGCGCGGCTCGACCCCGATCCGCCCGCTACTGCAGGGTAAGCACCGCACCCGGATCCGGACCCGGTGCGCGCCGACGAGGTCGAGCGAGCCCACCCGCACGAGTGCAGCCTTCCCTCGATCTCGCATTTTCAGAACGCGAGGAACCGTTGCATTACCGGATACGCTGGCGCCAAGTCGAGCTCCTGCCTAATGCAGCTTTGCAGCACGGGCGGATGATCGGAGAGCCGATACAGGATCTCGGCGGTGGTCAGGCGCTACTTCCGGAGCTGCGGCCACAAGGACATGGCGGGTTCCAGGACATGACAGGATTGCGTCACCGTCGATCCTGACCGCTGCGGTTGCGGAAGAGCAACAAAGATCCAGGCAAAATCAAGGTTTTGGCACTCATACCTCCCGAGTGCTGCCATTCTTGACAGCGACACGCCAGACGCCTAAATCGCCGTTAGCACTCCGAGGCTTCGAGTGCCAACCGCGTTGCGGGTGGTTTGAGCCCGGACGCCCAACCGGTGACGTCGCTCGAAATCAGGGCGTCGCCCAGACCTATGAGGAGCGCACCGCATGGCGAAGTTCCGTCCCCTGCATGACCGTGTCGTCGTCAAGCGCCTGACCGGCGAAGAAAAGACCGCGGGCGGCATCATCATTCCCGACACCGCTAAGGAAAAGCCGATGGAAGGCGAAATCATCGCCGTCGGCGCCGGCGCACGCAACGAGACCGGCGCCATCGTGGCCCTGGACGTCAAGGCGGGTGACCGCGTCCTGTTCGGCAAGTGGTCGGGCACGGAAGTCAAGATCGACGGCGAAGAGCTGCTGATCATGAAGGAAAGCGACATCATGGGCGTGATCGAAACCGCCGCCTGATCCAGGCCGCCGCTCCGAACCGCTTCTGATCCACGTTTTCCTCAACAGGAGATTATTACATGGCTGCCAAAGACGTCCGCTTCGGCGGTGAAGCCCGCCAGCGCATGCTGCGCGGTGTTGACATCCTCGCCGACGCCGTGAAGGTGACGCTCGGTCCCAAGGGCCGCAACGTCGTGATCGACAAGTCCTTCGGCGCGCCCCGCATCACCAAGGACGGTGTGACGGTCGCCAAGGAGATCGAGCT
>CAXSHC010000043.1:10176-12918 GCA_964236745.1 uncultured Acetobacteraceae bacterium | reverse complement strand
GCTCTCCTCCTCGATCGCCGAGATCAACCACCAGGTGACGAGTTCGGCGAACCTCACAGGCCGCGCGATGGGCAGCGTGCGGCGCACCGACGATACGGTGCGCGCACTTTTGGAAAGTGCCGGGCGGATCGGCAAGGTGGTGGAGCTGATTACTTCCATCGCCAGCCAGACCAACCTGCTGGCGCTGAACGCCACCATCGAGGCGGCCCGGGCCGGAGATGCGGGCAAGGGCTTTGCGGTGGTGGCGTCGGAGGTGAAGAGCCTGGCGCAACAGACGGCGCGCGCCACCGATGAGATCGCCGCCCAGATCGCCCAGGTGCAGCAGGCGAGCAGCGGCGCCGTCGAGGCGATCCACGAGATCGGCGGGTTGATCGAGGAGGTGGGCGCGATCACCAACTCCATCGCGGCCGCGATGGAGCAGCAGGGAGCCGCAACATCCGAGATCGCGCGCAACGTGCAGCAGACGGCGGCGAACACGCAGGTGGTGACCAGCAACATCTCCGGCGTCAGCCGGGCCGCGAACGATACGGGTGCTGCGGCGAGCGAGGTGCTGAATGCGGCAGGTGACCTGTCGCGGAAGGCCGAGATGCTGTCGGTCGAGGTCAACAGCTTCATCTCGAAGGTGCGTGTGGCCTGAACAGGGTGTGCCCGCCGAAGATGACGGCGCCCCTGAAATCTGGCACGCCGTCGGCTTCCGGTCGGCGCTTGCGCGGGTCCGGTCCGGCCGCGTGTGGGAGCGGCCATTGGGAGCGGCCACGTAGCCGAGGACAGCAGCCCGTGACCCTGACGCCGACCCTCGCCGCACTGTTCGGCAGCATCGCCACGGCGATCGCCATCTTCGGCGGCGGCCTGGCGGTGGAGGCCTACAAGCGACGCCGCGACCGGATGGGGATGGCGCTGGCGCTGGCGGGTGCGGTTGACGCGCTGCTGGGGCTGATCGAGATGCGGCAGATGACGGAAGAGCTGTGGAAGGCGCTGCCGGATCTGGATGCGGGACGACACGTCGAGTTCGTGGCCCTGATCGGCGAGAACGCGCCGTTCCAGGCTATCACGCTGTCCTATGCGGGGCAGCTCGGCAACCTGGGCGGCGACCTGCCGTTTCGGGTCGCCCGGTTCCTGACCTTCAGCCAGGGCCTGACCCACGACTTGGTCGGCCTGACGCATAACAAGGACAACCCGGCCACGCAGGCGAAGCTGATCCGGACGATGCGGCCGCTTTGGGAAGGAACGCGAACGCTTGGGGTGATGCTGGTGGCGGATCTGCGCCGTGCGGCCGGGGTGCCGGCCGGTCGGGCGGCTAGTGCGGGCCGGGGACGGCCGGCTGGATGAACAGCATCCGTCGCGGATAGGAGATCAGAACGCGGTTGACGCGCAGGAAATCCCGGCCGAGCAGCGTCCTGCCGCCCTGGAAGTCTGCGACCCCAAGCCGGAAGTTGTTCAGGCGCTCGTCGCCCACCTCCAGGCTGTCGAACCGGTGCCGATGCACGTCGACCAGTCGCGAGTCGATGCCGATGCCGTGGCGCACCGGGTCCGCGGCCAGGCCGTCCAGGTTGACGCCGGCGGCGAGCGCGTCCCTGCGGTCGATCACGGTGGACGACGCGCCGGTATCGAGCATGGCGGTCATGGGACGGCCGTTCAACTTGATGTCGAGTACGATTTGCTCGTCTTCGACGCGGAACGGCACCTCGAGATAGGGGGGATCGAACGGCCGCATCGCGGTGTCGCAGCCTTCCGCCTTGTAGAGGGCGAAATGCTGCCGGGGCAGGTCGACGTCGACGTCGTAGTTGGACAGGAAGTCGGTGCCGAACGTGGCGACCACCGGCAGGCCGTCGATCGGCGCGGGGAAGTTCCCGGCGACCGGGAGGTCGAGGCTGTGCGCGAGGCCATGGCCGAGGCCAAGATCGTGCACGGTGACGATCGGGGCGAAGGTGACGCCGCCGATGCCACTAATACTGGTGAACTGGGCATCGGCACCCGGGCGCAGGTCGAAGCGCTGGGCACCGTCGCGTGACACCGTCGAAACGAAGGCGCCGGTGTCGACTAGCAGCGCGACCTTCTGGTTCTGCAGCGTGGCCGCCACCGCGGTGATCCCGGAATGGGGCAGGAGCGGGAGGTCGGCAACGGTCTCGACCCTGCAGCCGCGTGACTCCGTGGCGGCGCAGCCGGCCACGAGCGCGGCTGGAAGGGCTGCCAGCAGCAGCACCGATAGGGTGCGGGAGATCATGGTCGCCTGCTCGCGGTGGGATGGCGTTTTTCGATCGATAACGGAATGAATACTCAGGCGGCGCGATCATGGTCAAGCGGGTGGGACCGGACCGCTTGCCCCGGGGGTGCGATCCCGGGGAACAGCGCGATCCGGCTGTCTGGACGGGCCGCCCCGGACGGGTAGGCCCCGGATGAGTGGCTCGGGGCGGCGGGCGGTCTAGGTGGGCAAGCCGATTGCCGGGTCGGTGACGCTGTCGCGGCCGGTCTCGACGTGGCCGGCGAACTGGCAGCCGAACGACACGTCCTCCTCCACGGATACGGACAGGTCGTACCAGCCGAACAGTTCCGACAAGGCGAGCGCGATCCGATGCTGATAACCCGGCTGCAGCGCCTGCCTGACGGTCTGGCGGGTATAAGCGTTTGTCACCACGGCGTGCACCGGAAACGAGCCAGTGTTGGCGACCACCAGGGTCAGGCCGCACGAGGCCGCATCCTCCTCTGCGGTGACCGCGAGGGCGGCGTGGGCGGAGGACGACA
>CAXSHC010000043.1:5524-10166 GCA_964236745.1 uncultured Acetobacteraceae bacterium | reverse complement strand
GTTGCCGCGCCAGGCGCGCAGGAAGCCGTTCGGCCCGTAGACGGACAAGTCGTAGCTGCCGTCGGCGGCGGCGGTCCAGCGATCGGCCAGGGTCAGGCCGGGCGCCACGGTGTAGGTCCGGGGCAGGTCGAGCGGGTTGCCGGAGCGCACCTGGTAAATGGTGCCGACGCTGCCCCGGTTGCCGAACGAGATCGCGAACTGGCCGGCCTGCTTTCCACCTTCCACCGCCGGGCGGTAGGGCAGGGCGCGGGCGCGGCGGAGGCCCGGCTCCTGCGCCGGCAGGGATTGGGCAGAAGGGGGTATCGGCTTGTAGTCGGGATGGCGCAGCGCATCGGGCGGGGCGAAAGCGGCAGTGCTCGGAAGCGTGCTCAGGGCCTTGTTCGGCGAGCGGAAGTCGAATGCGGAGGTGAGGTCGCCAGCGACGGCGCGGCGCCATGGGGTGATGTTGGGCTCCACCAGCAGCGGGTTCTGCGGGCCGAAGCGCTGCTCGATGAAGCGGATGATGGAGGTGTGGTCGAACAGCTGGCTGTTGACCCACCCGCCCTTGCTCCAGGGTGAGACCACGATCATCGGCACGCGGGCGCCGAGGCCGTAAGGGCCAGGAGCGTAGTCGGCGCTGCCGGGGAAGATCTCGTTGATGGTCGAGACGGTGGACTGGCCGTTGATGGCGGCCTGCGGCGGGGTCGGCGGCACCATGTGGTCGAAGAAGCCGTCGTTCTCGTCGTAGGTAACGAGCAGGACGGTCCTGCTCCAGACCTCTGGGTTGGCGGTGAGAATGTCGAGCATCTGCGACACGTACCAGGCGCCGTAGTTGGCGGGCCAGTTCGGGTGCTCGGTGTAGGCCTCGGGGGCGACGATCCAGGACACCTGCGGCAGGTTGCCGGAGGACACGTCGGCGCGGAACTGGTCGAACAGGGTGCCGGACGCGGCGATGTCGGTGCCGGACCTGGCGTTGGTCGCGAGCGGGGTGCCGGGGGCGGCGTTCTGGTACTGGTGGAAGTAAAGCAGCGAGTTGTCGCCGTAGTTGCCGATATAGGCGTCGGAGCCCCAACCCCATTCGCCGGCGGCGGTCAGGCCGGTGCCGATGTCCTGGTAGATCTTCCAGGTGATGCCGGCGGCCTGCAGGCGTTCGGGATAGGTCGACCAGTCGTAGCCGGCTTCGGCGTTGTCCACCACCGGTCCGCCGTTCCTGCCGTCGTTGCCGACCCAGCCGGTCCACATGTAGTAGCGGTTGGGGTCGGTCGGGCCGAGCAGCGAGCAGTGGTAGGCGTCGCAGACGGTGAAGGCATCGGCGAGGGCGTAGTGGAACGGGATGTCGTGCCGGGACAGGTGGGCCATGGTGGTGGTGCCCTTGGCGGCCACCCAGCCGTCCCAGATGCCCTGGTTCCAGGCAGCGTGGGTGCTTTCCCAGTCGTGCGCCAGATCCTCGATGAAGGTCAGGCCGAGGTCGGGGGCGTCCGGACGGAAGGGCAGGACGTAGGAAGCGCCGTTCGGCTGGTACCAGACCGTCTGGCCGCCGGGAAAGCGCATCACGCGTGGGTCGTTGAAGCCGCGCACGCCTTGCAGGGTGCCGAAATAATGGTCGAAGGAGCGGTTCTCCTGCATCAGCACGACGATGTGCTCGATGTCCCGCAGGGTGCCGGTCCGGTTGTTCGCCGGGATGGCGAGGGCGCGGCCGATGCTCTGCTGCATGGCGGCGGCGGCGGCACCGGAGCCGACGAGCTTCAGGAACGAGCGGCGATCGGATGGAACCACGGGGCGGGCTTCCTTCGGTGGAAACGGTCGGTGACCGACAGGCGGGTTCGTAGAGGCTCCGGATGACGCGGCAGTGACGCGGCAATGACGCGTCGGTGACAGTTCGACGATCGGGTGTGACCGCGGCGTCGACTTCAAACCGTCACGTTGCGCCGGCGGTGGAGGCGCTAGGCTCGAGCATCACCGGGGCAGGTGCGGCTACCTGATCGGCGGGACTATGGAACGGAGAAGTGGCTCGCAGCCGGTGAACCAACGTGAACCGGTTGAGGTCCAGGATGACGCATGCGAGGCAGCCCATGACGGGGTCCTGGACCCGACGCGCCTTCCTGTCGGCGGCCGGCGCAGCGGGACTGGTGAGGGCCGGGCCGTCGGCGGCAGCCGTGAAGCGGGCGCACGAGGCGTTCTCGTTCCTGTTCGTGACGGACACGCACCTGCAGCCGGAACTGGATGCCGCGCATGGCTGCACGATGGCGTTCGTCAAGGCGCGTAGCCTAGGCGGTGACTTCGCGATCCAGGGCGGTGACCACGTGTTCGATGCGCTGGGTGCGACGCGGCTGCGCGCGGACCAGTTGGTGTCGCTCTACGCGCGCACCGAGCAGGATCTCGGCATGGCGGTGCATCACGCGATCGGCAATCACGACTGCTTCGGCATCTATCCGGCGAGCGGCGCGACGCCCACGGATCCCCTCTACGGCAAGAAGTTCTTCGAGGACCATTTCGGGCGGCTGTACTACTCGTTCGACCACCGCGGGGTGCATTTCGTGGTGCTGGACTCGATCGGCATCACCCCAGACCGGGACTACGAAGGCCGTGTCGATGCGGACCAGATGGCGTGGCTGTCGTCAGACCTGGCCCGGCTGCCGGTGGGAATGCCGATTGTCCTGGTCAGCCACATCCCGATCGTGACCGCTTATGACGAATACGCGCCGCCGGTGCAGCCAGTGCCGCGGCACCGCAAGAACAGCGTGATCAACGCATACGAGGTGATCGCACTGCTGGCCGGGCACAACGTACTGGGAGTGCTACAAGGACATACGCACGTCAACGAAACGGTGCTGTGGCGAGGTATACCCTATCTCACCTGTGGCGCGGTGAGCGGGAACTGGTGGCACGGCACCCACCTGGGAACGCCGGAAGGGTTCACGGTGGTGCACGTGGAAGACAACCGGCTTTCCACCCGTTACGTGTCCTACGGGTTCAGGAGCATCGATCCACACAACACATGAAGAAACGGCCGGGATCGCTCCCGGCCGTCATCACAACGAATATCATGCCCTATCAGGCTGCGTGCGTCTTCAGGTAGGCCTGGGTGATGTCGGGCAGGTGGGTGCCGAGCCAGTCACCCATCTCCTGCTCCTCCTTCATCGACTGCTCCAGCACGGAAACATCGTCCGAGGCGCCCGCGACGTTGGCCATAGTGATGAGCACCTTGTAGGAGCTGATCTCATAGGCCTTGTAGCCGATCGCCGCGAGGACGTTCTTCAACACCTCGTCGTCGGACGTCGCATGGATCAGGCCTGCCACGGTTGCCACGGCGCCGGTGACGACCTCCTTGGTGGCGGACTTGGTCGTGTCGCGCTTCGCCAGGAGCTGGTCGAGCCGCGCTGCCTGGGTTTCGGAACGCTGGAAGTCCTGCTGCATCTGCGCGTGAAGCTCGGGGTATTTCTCCATCCGGCCGAGCTGGTTCTTGATGGTTCCAATCGCCTGCGTTTCGACGGCGTGCTGGTTCCGGAGCCCGGTCAGATAAACGTCCATCGCCGCGTTCGAGCCACTCATGTGACACTCCTGTTGATCAAGCCGTGCAACGTCGGCCTTCCAGGATGGATCCGGCCCGGTCGATCAAATTCGGCGTCATTCTCGGGAAGTGGAACGGGTTGCTGGATCCTGCGGCAGGTCAACGCACACGTGGGCCTCACCGGCAGGACCGGTGGCTGGCAGGCGGGACGCCCTTTGCCGATCGCAGAAGCGGCACGGGGCGGCGTCGCTGTTGCAACGCCGCCCTCGCATCGTGGTAGCCCGCGGAGGGGCAGTAACGGATCAGGCCAGGTCGAAGCGATCCAGGTTCATCACCTTGGTCCACACGGCAACGAAGTCGTCGACGAAGGCTTCGGTGGAGTCGGAGCAGCCGAACACCTCGGATACCGCCCGCAGCAGCGAGTTGGAGCCGAAGATCAGGTCGGCGCGGCTGCCGGTCCATCGCAGCTCGCCGGTGCGCCGGTCGCGGCCCTCGAAGCGGTCGTCGGCCTCCGACGTCGCCTTCCAGGTTGTGCCCATGTCGAGCAGGTTGACGAAGAAGTCGTTGGTGAGCACGCCTGGACGGGTGGTGAAGACGCCGAGGTTGGAGTTGCCATGGTTGGCGCCCAGCACGCGCAGGCCGCCCAGAAGCACCGTCATCTCGGGCGCGGTCAGGGTCAGCAGGTGGGCGCGGTCGACGAGGTTCACCTCCTCCTGCTTGCCGCGGTTGTGGCCGACGTAGTTGCGGAACCCGTCCGCGTGCGGCTGCAGCACCCGGAAGGAATGAGCGTCGGTCTGATCCTCCGACGCGTCGGTGCGGCCGGGAGCGAACGGGACCTCGACCGAGTGGCCTGCGTCACCGGCCGCCTTCTCGACCGCGGCACTGCCGCCCAGCACGATCAGGTCGGCGAGGGAAACCTTCTTGCCGCCGGCCTGCTGCGCGTTGAACTCGGCCTGGATGCGCTTCAGCACAGCCAGCACCTTCGCCAGCTCGTCCGGCTCGTTCGCGGCCCAGTCCTTCTGCGGGGCGAGGCGGATGCGGGCACCGTTGGCGCCGCCGCGCTTGTCGGTGCCGCGGAAAGTGGAGGCCGACTTCCACGCAGTGGACACCAGCTGCGCCACCGACAGCCCGGAGCCCAGCAGCTTCGCCTTG
>CAXSHC010000043.1:0-5514 GCA_964236745.1 uncultured Acetobacteraceae bacterium | reverse complement strand
TTCCGGACCGAGGTAGCGCTCGATCGGCCCCATGTCGCGATGCGTCAGCTTGAACCAGGCGCGGGCGAAGGCGTCGGAAAACGCGTCGAGGTCGTCGTGGAAGCGCCTGGAGATGGCCAGGTAGGAAGGGTCGGTGATCAGCGCCAGGTCGGTGGTGTACATCATCGGCGCATGACGCTTGGCAGGATCGTGCGCATCCGGCACCAGGTCGGCAGCGGCGTTGTTCTTGGGCTTCCATTGCCAGGCGCCGCCGGGGCCGCGCTCCAGCTCCCATTCATAGGCGAACAAGTTGTCGAAGTAGCCGTTGTCCCACGTGGTCGGCTTGGCGGTCCAGGTGCCTTCCAGGCCGCTGGAAATGGTGTCGGCGGCGTTGCCAGTGCCGTAGCTGTTCTTCCAGCCGAGGCCCATCTGCTCGATGCCTGCGGCTTCGGGCTCCGGACCCACGTACTTCTCGGCGCTGGCGGCGCCGTGGCTCTTGCCGAAGGTGTGGCCGCCGGCGATCAGCGCCACGGTTTCCTCGTCGTTCATCGCCATGCGCGCAAAGGTTTCGCGTATGTCGCGTGCCGAAGCGAGAGGATCGGGGGAGCCGTTCGGGCCTTCGGGGTTGACGTAGATCAGCCCCATCTGCACCGCACCCAGGTGGTCGGACAGCTCGCGGTCGCCGCTGTAGCGGTTGTCGCCGAGCCAGGTGTCCTCGGGCCCCCAGTTGATGTCCTCCTCGGGCTCCCACACGTCGGCGCGGCCGCCCGCGAAGCCGAAGGTCTTGAGGCCCATCGACTCCAGGGCGCAGTTGCCGGCCAGCACCATCAGGTCGGCCCAGGAGATCTTGCGGCCGTACTTCTGCTTGACCGGCCACAGCAGCAGGCGAGCCTTGTCGAGGTTGGCGTTGTCAGGCCAGGAGTTCAGCGGCGCGAAGCGCTGCGTGCCGGAGCCCGCACCGCCGCGGCCGTCGCCAACGCGGTAGGTGCCGGCGCTGTGCCAGGCCATACGGATCAGCAACGGGCCGTAATGGCCGTGATCGGCCGGCCACCATTCCTGGGTGGTGGTCATCAACGCGAACAGATCCTGCTTCACCGCGGCAAGATCCAGCGTCTTGAAGGCCTCGGCGTAGTCGAACTCCTGCTTGAGCGGATTGGAGTCGACCGAATGCTGGTGCAGGATCTTGAGGTTGAGCTGGTTCGGCCACCATTCCTGGTTCGACCGCGGCCAGGCGGTGGAATTGTTGGCGGCGTTGCCCGTCTTGCTGGTGCCGGTCGTGCCGGTGCCGCCCTTGCTGGCACCGCCACCCGTCATCGGGCACTTGCCGACGTCATCTCCGTCCATGTTCGCTCCAATCCTGCTGCGTGGCTCGACACGCCATCCACCCCGGGTCGCGCCGGGGACGTACCAGAACCTAGCGTTAATGGGAGCGCGAAAGAAGCCGAACCAGGGCAGTACGACAATCGTTTCTGTTTATCGCGGGGTGAAGGCTGCCCTATGGCTTGGCCGCGGTCGGGTTCCTCCTACTGGTCGATCGGCGACAGGATCGCGTCCAGGCTGCCGCTGCTGCTGCCCGGCACGCGCTGGAGGTGCGGGTAGCGCAGGCCGCCGTGGTAGTCGATGCGGGCGGTGCGGAAATGGTCGTCCGCCTTCAACAGCAACTCGATCGGCGTTTGCGTTCCCTTGGCGCCGGTGATGACGCGGGACAAGTCGTCCGGGTCGTAGGCGGCGCCGTTCACGGCGACCAGGGTGGTGCCGACGGTGATGCCGGCCTTGAACGCCGGGCTGCCCCAGACCACGCTGCGCGCGGTGCCGTCATGGGTCAGGAACAAGCCCAGCGAGTAGGCGAAGTCGGTCATCTTGCGTATGCCGGCGGCGCTCTTCTCGTACGAGCTTTCGGTGGCGGTGTAGACCAGCTGGTAGCCGCCGCGGGTGATGCCGTCGAGCGGCGCATGCTCGCCGTAGTTGTCGAGGCGATCGTGCAGGAAGCCGGCCCAGTCGAACGGGGCGACGGCGTTGAGTGCGGCCACCACGTCGTCGAACACGTAGGTCTTGGTGACGAAGCTGCCGTTGTTCATGCCGAAGAAGCTGCGGGCGAAGTCGTTGAGTGACTTCGCACCGTGGCTCAGCTCGCGCAGCTTGGTGTCGGCATCGAGCCAGACCAGCGCGCCCTCGTCGTAATAGTCCTCCGAGCGCTGCCAGCCGCGCCACGGGATCGGCCGGCGCTGCGACATGGTTGGGTCGTTGGTGGTGTCCTCCAAGCTGCGCCAGGAGCGGCCGACGCCGTTATCGTAGGAGGCGGCCATGTCGGCGAGCTGGTCGAGGCCGTCCTGCTTGGTCCACAGCCCGGAGCGGGCGGACAGGATCTTGCCCCAGTACTCGGTCTGGCCCTCGTACACCCAGAGCAGGGTGTCGCGCTCGGGCACGTTGAAATTGGGCTGCCACAGGTCGGCCGGGCGGCGGAACTTGCCGTTCCAGCTATGGGTGGATTCGTGCGGCAGCAGGTCGCGGTCGGCGAGGTTCTTGTCCCAGGCGGTGAAGTTGTCGGCGCCCTCGCCGTTCTCGGAGGAACGGTGGTGCTCCTCGCCGATGTCGCCGAGCTGGTCCGACACCGACAGGAGGAAGTCGTAGTGGTCGTAATGGTGCGAGCCGAACAGGCGCTGCTCCTGCACCACCAGGTTGCGGTATTCCTGCAGCACCGCAGGGCTGATGGCGAGGTCGTCCGCCACGTCGCCGGCGATGTCGAGATGCACCGGCGCGGCGCCGCCCGGGACCGAGGCAGGCGGCGACAGGTCCTCGCGCCGGACGTGGCGGCCGGCCAGGATCGGGTTGTCCACCAGCGTGTTCAGCGGCACCGTCTGGTAGTGCACCACGGCACCCTGCCGCGAGGCGACGTCGAGGCCGCTGAAGGCGGTCCAGCCGGCGGGATAGGTGACGGTCATGTCGAACGGCAGGTTCCGGGAGAAGTATCCGGCCGGGTAGAGCAGGATCTCGTTCGCTTGCAGGCTGAGCATAGTCGGTGTCATCACCACCCGGCCCTCGCCAGGGACCACCGGCGACAGGTACTGGAAGTCGAGGTCGAGCGTGGTGGCGTCCTGCGGCACCGGAACGTGGAAGGCGAACACGTTCACCGGGTCGCGCGTCCAGGACAGCCGGGTGCTGCCGGCATGGATCACCAGGCTGCCGAACTTGTCGATCTGCCCGGTGGGGGAATGGTCGCCCGGCACGTATTGCGGAAACAACAGTTCCATGTCGCGGGTGCCGGCCGGCGGGGCGGCATACGAGCCGCCGATCGCCGTCGTGGCCTTGCTCGCGTCCGCACCGACGTTTGGCGGCACCGGGAGGGTCTCGTGCGCGGTGAAGATGTGGCGGTCGAGGTCGGTGGCGTCGATCTTCAGCGTGATGGTGCCGGGAAAGGCGTGGTCCAGCGGCGGCTGGATCGGCGGCACCGGCGGCGCCGGCTGCGGCTGCGGCGGGTCGTCGGCAAGCGCCCCGGACGGAGCAGCCGCGGTGAGGAGGCCCACGGCCAGGGCGGCTCCGGCGATGCCGCGCAGCAGGCGGCGGCGGTGGCTGGAAGCGAAGGTCCGGATGATCACGTTACTGGGAGCCTGTCTGTTCGGCTGCACCACGCCATCAAACGCATTATGTTGCAACAGCCAGGGACATCGTCCCAGAAGGGTGCGGCAACAAGCTTCCTAGCACCGCACAGCGCAGGGATAGATCGGCATGGTCGAGAAGCACGACGATACGGCGGTGCCGGGATCGGTGTCGCGGCGCGGGCTGCTGCAAGGTGGCGCCGCATCGGCGATCGCCGTGGCCGGACTGGCGGGCAGGTCCGCGGCGGGCGCCGAGCCGGAAGCGGCGCCGGCGGGGGTGCCGTCCCCCGGGCTGAAGCCGGTGGTGATGGAACAGGTGCGGGTGACGGTGAACGGCGAGGCGCGCGTGCTGACGCTGGACGCGCGCACCACGCTGCTGGACATGCTTCGCGAGCACCTGCACCTCACAGGGTCGAAGAAGGGCTGCGATCACGGGCAGTGCGGCGCCTGCACGGTGATCGCCGACGGGCAGCGCATCAACAGCTGCCTGAGCCTGGCGGTGATGAACGACGGCCGAGAGGTAACCACGATTGAGGGGCTGGCGCAGGGCGACGCGCTGCACCCGATGCAACAGGCGTTCCTGACCCATGACGGCTACCAGTGCGGCTATTGCACGCCGGGGCAGATCTGCTCGGCGATCGGCATGCTGCAGGAGCACAAGGCGGGCTGGCCAAGCTGGGTAACGGCGGACCTGACGGCGTCGCCGCCGCCGCTGACCGACCTCGAGCTGCGCGAGCGCATGAGCGGCAACATCTGCCGGTGCAGCGCTTATCCCAACATCGTCGCGGCGATACGCGAGGTCGAGGGCGGTGCCGCGCACGCACAGGCTCCGGCGGGCAAGGTGCCGGCATGAAGAGCTTCGACTACGAGCGAGCAGGCAGCCCGCAAGGGGCGGCGCAGGCGGGTGCCGCGACCGGGGCGGCGTTTATCGCCGGCGGCACCAACCTGCTCGACCTGATGAAGCTGGAGGTGGAAGCGCCGACGCGGCTGGTGGACCTCGGACGGCTCGATCCGGGCGGGGTGCAGCCAACCGCGGAAGGCGGGCTCAGGATCGGTGCCGGGGTGAGCAACAGCGCGTTGTCGGCGAACCAGACCGTGCGGGCGCGGTATCCGGTGCTGGCGCAGGCGTTGCTGGCGGGCGCCTCGCCACAGCTGCGCAACCGGGCAACCACCGCAGGCAACCTGCTGCAGCGCACGCGCTGCGTATATTTCTACGATACTGCCAGTGCCTGCAACAAGCGCGTGCCCGGCACCGGCTGCGGCGCGATGGGTGGCGTGAACCGCATGAACGCCGTGGTCGGCACCAGTGCGGCCTGCATCGCAGCACACCCGTCCGACATGGCTGTGGCGATGATGGCACTGGACGCCACGGTGGAAACGGTGACCGCCGACGGCAAGGGGCGCCGGATCCCGATCGGCGGGTTCTACCGCCTGCCCGGCGACACGCCGCACCTGGAAACCGTGCTGCAGCCGGGCGAGCTGATCACCGCGGTGACGCTGCCGCCGCCGCCGCCAGGAGTGCAGGGATACCGCAAGATACGTGACCGTGCCTCGTATGCGTTCGCGCTGGTATCGGTGGCATCGATCGTGGACGGATCGGACGGGCAGATCAGGCAGGCCCGCTTCGCTTGCGGCGGCATCGCGCCGCGGCCATGGCGGGTGCAGGCGGCGGAAGCGGCGCTCGCAGGCGGGCATGCCGACGGCCCGACGCTGGACCGGGCCTGCGACCTGCTGCTGCAGGGGGCGGCGGGTCACGGCTACAACGACTTCAAGATCCCGATGATGCGGCGCCTGCTCACCCACGTGGTGACGCAGGCGGTGCGACCGGCGACGCAGGAGCAGCAAAATGGCTGACGGGACACCGAGTGGGCTGCGAGAGCCCAGCCTGGCCGGGCCGTTCGGGCCGGGCATCGACCGGGTCGATGGACGGCTGAAGGTG
>CAXSHC010000042.1:6621-13432 GCA_964236745.1 uncultured Acetobacteraceae bacterium | reverse complement strand
CTGCTGCTGTTGTATGTCGGCATGCGCCCGCGCGCGATCGTGCCGGGCCGGCTGCAGGCGGCGGCCGAGCTGTTGTACGACTTCATCCACAACATGGCGACCGATCAGATCGGGCCCGAGGGCCGTCGGTTCTTTCCGTTCGTGTTCACGCTGTTCGCGTTTATCCTGGTTGGCAACTACATCGGCCTGGTGCCGGGCGCCTTCACCTTCACCAGCCACATCGTGGTGACGGCGGGGCTGGCGCTGCTGGTGTTCGTGGTCGGGCTGGTCGTGGCGCTGCGCGAGCAGGGCCTCGGCTTCTTCGGCCATTTCATGCCGCAGGGCGCCCCGGTGGCGCTGGCGCCGTTGCTGGTGCCGATCGAGATCCTGTCCTACCTGTCGCGCCCGATCAGCCTGTCGGTGCGGTTGTTCGCCAACATGATGGCCGGCCATGTGATGTTCGAGATGTTCGCCGCCTTCACCATCATGCTGGGCGGCATTCACATCATCGGCCCGCTGCTGGGGATCGCGCCGCTGGCGATCAACGTGGCGCTGATGGCGCTGGAGCTTCTGGTGGGCGGCCTGCAGGCCTACGTGTTCGCCATCCTCACCTGCATCTACCTGCGCGAGGCGGTCGCGCACTGACGCGCTGCCTCCCGGTTCCTTTTTCCCTTTCAACCAAGGATTTTCCCATGGATCTCGCTGCCGCCCGCTACATCGGCGCCGGTCTCGCCGTGATCGCCCTCGCCGGCGTCGGTGTCGGCATCGGCAACATCTTCGCAGCCCTTGTGAGTGCTATCGGCCGCAACCCGGCCGCGCGCCCGCACGTGTTCGGCCTGGGCATCCTGGGCTTCGCGCTGACCGAGGCGGTGGCGCTCTACGCGCTGGTGATCGCGTTCATCATCCTGTTCGTTTGATCCTGGAGGCGGTTCATGTCGCGCGCGACCCTGGTCCTTTCGTCGCTGCTCGCCACGGCCGCCATTCCTGCGCACGCCGCCGGCATGCCGCAGCTGCAGTTCAACAACCCCCTCACCACCGGCCAGGTGTTCTGGGGCGCGATCATCTTTCTGCTGCTCTACCTCGTGCTGAGCCGGTCCGCGCTGCCGCGGGTGGGTACGGTGCTGGCCGAACGCCGCCAGCGTATTGAGGGTGATCTCGACGCGGCGCAGGAAGCCCGTGGCGAGGCCAGCCACGCGGTCGACGAGCTGCGCCGTGCCCGTCGCGACGCCGCCGCCGAGGCAAGTGCCATCGTCGATAAGGTCGTGGCCGAGGCGCGCGAGCAGGCCACGGCGCGCAACCGCGAGATGAACCAGCGCCTGCAGGCCGAGATCGACAAGGCGGAGCAGGCGGTCGCCGCCGCGCGCGACACCGCCATGGCCTCGCTGCGCGGCGTCGCCACCGACACCGCGCAGTTCCTGGTCGAGCGGCTGACCGGCGCTTCCGCCGACAACGCGCTGCTGGCATCCAAGGTGGACGCAGCACTCGCCGCCCGCGCCGCCGCCTGACGGGACACAGTTCATGGACGCTGCCACCCTGCTGCATGAGCCGCGCTTCTGGTACGCGGTCGCGTTCGTGCTGTTCTTCGCACTGTTCTGGCGCAGGCTGTGGCGTCCGCTGGCGGGGCTGCTCGACCGCCGCGCGGCCGAGGTCCGGCTGGAGCTGGACGAGGCGGCGCGGCTGCGTCGCGAAGCCGAAGCGATGCTGGCCGACGCCAGGCGGGATCGCCAAGCGGCCCTGTCGGAAGCCAAGGCCACCGTGGAGCATGCCAAGGCCGAAGCGGTGCGCATCGCCGAGGCGGCGCAGCGCGAGGCCGAGCAGACCGCACGCCGTCGCGAGCGCCTGGCGCAGGATCGCATTGCCGCCTCGCAGCGCGCCGCGGTGGCCGAGATACGCGGTGCCGCCGCCGACATCGCCACCGAGGCGGCGCGCGCCGCCGTGGCCGAGGCGCTGAGTGCCGATGCCGACGCGGCGCTGGTCGACCGGGCGATCGGCGCCCTGCCTGCCTCCTTCGCGACGCGCGTTCCGGCGTGAACGCGCCTGCTCCGGAGCAGCTGCGGCAGTTCGAGCCGTTGTCCCGGGCCGAGCCGCCCTTGCTGTCCATCGTGGCGGCGGTGCTGAACGAGGCGGAGAACATCCGGCCGGTCTGCACCGAGATGGCGGAAGCGTTCCGCACCCTGCCGCCGCACGAGGTGGTGTTCGTTGACGACGGCAGCAGCGACGGCACCGTGGCAGCGCTGCTGGCGGCGCGCGACGTGCTGCCGGCCTTGCGCGTGGTCAGCCACGACCGGCGCTGCGGCAAGTCTGCGGCGCTTCGCACCGGCATCGAGGCGGCGCGCGGCACCTGGATCGCCACCATCGACGGCGACGGCCAAGACGACCCGACGGAGATCGCGCCGATGCTGGCCCAGGCCCTGGAAGCGGGACCGGCGTCGCCGGGACCGCTGGTGGTGGGCATCCGGCTCAAGCGGCACGACAACCTGTCCCGCCGCTTCGCCACCCGCTTCGCCAACGGGTTGCGCCGCCGGCTGCTCAACGACGGCTGCCCGGACACGGGCGCGCCGATGAAGCTGTTCCGCCGCGCCGACTTCCTGCGCCTGCCGCAGTTCGAGGGCGTGCACCGGTTCCTGCCGGCGCTGTTCGGGCGCTACGGCAGCGCCCTGATCTGCTACCCCGTGCGACACCGCGCCCGTCTGCACGGCAGCTCGAAATACACCAACCTCAACCGTGCCGTGGTCGGCATACGCGACATGACGGGCGTGATCTGGCTGCAGTCGCGCACCCATGTCCCGGCACGGCTGACGGAACGCTGAGGAACCGGACCCCGCCCGGCGGCGACCCGATGCTCAACCTCCGGCACATTGCGCTGATCCTGGCCCTGGTGACCGCCTTGTTCCTGCCGGGACGGGCCAGCCTGCCGCCGTTTGACCGCGACGAGCCGCGTTACATGGAAGCGACCGCGCAGATGCTGCGTTCGGGCGACTTCGTCGACGTGCGGTTCCAGGACCAGCCACGCTACCTGCAGCCGGCCGGGATCTACTGGCTGGAAGCCGCCGCCGTGGCCGCGACTGGCACGCTGCACGAGCGCGCGGTGTGGGCCTACCGGCTGCCGACCCTGCTCGCGGTGGTGCTGTCGGTGCTGCTGACGGCGCGCATGGGGGCGACATTGTTCGGCCCCACCGCCGGCCTGCTCGGCGCCCTGCTGCTGGCGTTGTCGGTGCTGATGACCGCGGAAGGGCGGCTCGCCACCATAGACAGCTGCCTGCTGGCGGCGATCATGGTGCTGCAAACGGCGCTGCTGCGCGCCTGGAGCGATCGCGGCTCCGTCCGGCGGACGCCGCCGGGGGTCGCGGCGCTTTACTGGGCGGCCCTCGGGGTCGGGCTGATGCTGAAGGGGCCGGTGATGCTGATCCCGGCTTTCGGCACGCCGCTGGCGCTGGCGCTGGTGGAGCGGCGCGTCGGCTGGTGGCGCCGGCTGCGCCCCGCCTGGGGCGTGCCGCTGATGCTGCTGATCGTGCTGCCCTGGTGCGTGGCGATCGCGCTGCGCAGCCACGGCCTGTTCTTCCAGCGCGCGGTGGGCACCAACTTCCTCGGCAAGGTCGCGTCCGGCCAGCAGGCGCACGGTTTGCCGCCCGGCTACCACCTGCTCGTGTTCGCGGTGGCGTTCTGGCCGGGCTCGCTGTTCGCGGCGATGGCGATCCCGTTCGTGTGGCTGCGGCGACGCAGCGCGCCGGTGCGGTTCCTGCTGTGCTGGATCGTGCCGCACTGGCTCGTGTTCGAGCTGATCGCCACCAAGCTGCCGCACTACGTGCTGCCGACCTACCCCGCGATTGCCCTGCTGGCTGCGGCCGCCGTGGCGCAGCCGGGCGGGTGGCGCCGGCCAGTCGCCTTGTGGGGCCGGGCGCTGCTGCTGTTGTACGGGGCGATCTGGCTCGTTATCGGGCTGGCATTGGCGGCGGCGGGGCCGGTGCTGCTGTGGCGGCTGCAGCACGAATTGTCGCCGGTGTCGCTGCTGATCCCGGTGCTGTCGATGCCGCTGTTGTTGTTGTCGGGCGTCCTGGTGCTGCGGCGACGGGTGCAGGACGGGTTGTTGTCGGTGTGCGGCGCTGCGGTGATCATCTATTTCGGCTTGTTCACTGCCGTGCTGCCGCACCTGGATACCATCTGGCTCAGCTCGCGCATCGCCCGCACGGTGGCGTCGGTCAAGCCGTGCCCGGACAGCGTGCTGGCCTCCACCTCGTTCAGCGAGCCGAGCCTGGTGTTCCTGCAGGGTCAGGACACCAAACTGGTGAATGCTCCCGCGGCGGCCGACTTCCTGTCCGCCGACCGGTCCTGCGGGCTGGCGCTGGTCGGCAGCCGCGACGAGAACGCGTTCCGCGCGCGCTTGGCCGCCGACGGGCTGGCGGTGCGACAGCTGGCTCTGATCCAGGGGATCAACTATTCGAACGGACGCAGGCTGTCGCTCGCGCTGTTTCGCGCCGCGCCGTGATGGCGGCGGGCACCCCGCCCGGTGGCGCAGCCGGCCAAGAACTGGTGCGTCGTTCCACGTTGTCGACGGCCAGGAAGTGCGACATCAACGGGTTGGTCGTGGCATGAAGCTTGCCATTTGGAGTGGTGCGAGGCGTCGTGCCTCCGGAGCAGTTCGATGACCGTTCGATCCAACGCGTTCGCAGCCGGCGGTGACATGGCGTTCTCCTTCGACCACCAAGCCGGTCGCGATTTGGCGAGCTTGAACTACATTCTTCTCGTTCTCGGCTTCTTCACCGGCATCACCGCCTTTGCGGCGGTGGCGCTGGCTTACTGGCGCCGCCACCGCAGCTTCGGCACGGCGCGCAGTCACCTCGACTGGCAGATCCGGATCTTCTGGCACGGCGTGCTCGCCTTTCTCGCCATCGGCATCTTGCATGCGGTGATCATCGGCCTCGGCGCCGTCACCTTCGGCATCGGCCTGGTGTTCCTGGTGATCCCCTGGGGCCTGGGCGCGCTGTGGCTGGTCTGGACGATATGGGCGATCCTGCGCGGGATGCGCCTGCTGAACCGCGGCCTGCCGATCCGCTGATCGGCTGGGCCACGGCGTGCGCCCCGCGCTGCCAATGGCTGCACGGCGGTGACGCCACCGAGAGCCTGCGCCTGATGATCAGGCGACCACCGTTACAGGCAGCACGACCGGATCGGGATCCACGAGGCGGCAACGTCGGCATGGCTTGATCGAGTTCGGGCTGTCCGTGACACAGCGCCAGGGCGGCTACCTGACGCTTGTCCGATGCGGAACACGTGAGCGCTGCCGGCGCCCGACCTCTTCCGGTCCGTGCACGTCGTTCATGGCGTGACGAACATCACCCGGTGCCCGTCCGGGTCGTGCAACAGGTGCCGCGGCTCCGACATGTCCGCGGCCACCACCATCGTGCGGGTGCAGGCGATGTCGGCAGCCGCGGCGGCCCCGGTGCGCACCGGCGGGTTGCGATAGGCCAGAAGCTCGAGATGCGGGGGAACGGCGGGCGGGTCGAGCCCCACCACCCCGACCACCACTTCCGGCGCGTCGTCGAGGCAGACCTGCGCCGGACCCTGGTTGAGCGAGCGCGCGCTCACCGTCAGGCCCAGGCCGGTGTAGAAGGCAAGGCTTCGTGCCTGGTCCGCGACCACGATCGCCGAATGGTCGATGCCGAGGCACGCTCCGGCTCCGGGGCGCTCCGACCAGGCGGCCGGGGCATGGCCTGCCGGAAACGCCAGCAGCTCCAGCGGATGGCCCTCCGGATCGCGGAACTTGAACGCGGCCACGCCACCGGACGATGGCGGCAGCGTCACCGGGCCGTCCTGGCTGATGGTGTGCCAGCCGCCCAGCCGCGACAGGCGCTCGTGCGCCGCCGCCATGTCCGACGCGACCAGCGCCAGGTGCTGGAACCAGCCGTCATGGCTGGTGCTGCCGGCGGGGTAGGGCGCGCCCTCGTGCTCGAAGCCGACCAGCTCGATCTCCTGCAGCCCGAGGCGCAGGCGGTGGACCGTGGCCTGTCCCGGCACGCCGTAGGGTTCGGCCGGCTGCCGTAGCACCGCGTCCGGCTCGAAGCCGAAGGCATCGACGTAGAAGCGCGCCAGGCGCTCCGGGTCGGCGCTGGTCAGGCTGAACCGGGTGATCCGGGCGATAACGGTCATGGCACCTGCGCCCCGCGCCGGTTGAGGAAGATCGAGTACAGCGTGTGCGAGCCGCCGATGAACAGGCGGGAACGGTAGCGGTCGCCGAACACCAGGTTGGACACGGTGTGGGGCACCAGGATCTTGCCGAGCAGGCGGCCGGCGGGGTCGATGCAGTGCACGCCGTCCGCGGCACTGCTCCACAGGTTGCCGGCCTCGTCCACCCGGAAGCCGTCCGAGTAGCCCGGCTCCACCTTGTGGAACACGTCGCCGCCGTTCAGCCTCAGGCCAGCGGGTGCGACGTCGAATACCCGGATATACTGCTTCGGGTTCGGCTTGGTCTGGTCGCCGGTTTCCGATACGTAGAGCCGGCGCTCGTCGGGCGAAAAGGCGAGCCCGTTCGGACCGTCGAAGTCGCCCGCCATCACCCGCACGTCGCCGTGGTCCGGATCGAGCCGGTACAGCGCCGGCGACTGCTCGCTCCGTTGCCGGCCGCCTTCGTAGTCGTTCAGCAGGCCGTAGAGCGGGTCGGTGAACCAGATCGAGTTGTCAGACTTCACCACCACGTCGTTCGGCGCGTTCAGGCGCTTGCCGTCGTGGTGGGTGACAAGCGTCGTGACCGTGCCGTCCCATTCGGTGCGGTAAAGGCAGCGGCCGCGATGCGAGCAGGTGATCAGCCGTCCCTGCCTGTCGCGCGTCTGGCCGT
>CAXSHC010000042.1:0-6611 GCA_964236745.1 uncultured Acetobacteraceae bacterium | reverse complement strand
ATCCGTCCGCCTCGCTCCACCGCATGGTCCGGTTGTTTGGCAGGTCCTGGAACAGCAGGCAGTTCCAGTCCGCCATCCACACCGGACCCTCGATCCAGCGGTAGCCACCGCCGAGCATCTCCAGCGGGGCGTTGCCGAGCACGTAGTTGTCGAAGGACGGATCCCGACTGTCGAAGCCCTGCATGGCGGTCAACGGCGACGAGGCGGGGAAGCAGGCATGCTCATGGCCGGGTTCCCTCGCCCGCGACCGGACCATAGGCGGCGCTGGCGTAGGGGTGGGTCGAGGAGAACGGGTGGTGCAGGAAGGAAGACAGGGTCAGGCTGCCCAGCGTGATCAGCAGGAAGCCGCCGGCGAGAGAGAAGTTCTTCAGGAAGTCCCAGAACAGGCCACGGCCCTTGCTGTCGCTGCCGGCCCAGAAGTCGCCGGTGGCCCAGAACCGCTTCCACAGCAGGGCGGTGACCATGCAGTAGCCGGCCATGATGAAAGCAGCGAGGCGGTCGCAGTAGCCGGAAAGGATGCAGATCGGCATCACGATCTCCACCAGCAGGCCCGCCATCAGCATGATGGTGGCCGCGCCGCGCGACGGCACCATCTCCTGCGCCTGGCTGACCGCGCCGCGGAAGTTCAGGATCTTGTCCAGCGCGCTGAAGGGGAAGAACAGCACCACGAGCAGGTAGCGGACGCCGAGTGCGACGATGAAGCTGAGGCCGGTCATGGATGCTGGATCTCCCGCGAGGATGCGCGACGTGCTGCCGGTCGTGGGGCACAGCGCACGCCGCCCCGGCCGGTTTCCTGGTCTGCGCCGTCCGGAAGGCGAGGGCATCGAAACGCGGCCAGCCGGAACGACTCCATGGCGGGTGCGTTGCCCGCCCGACCAGCACCGGGAACACAGAACCCCATGAGCAGCAGCCAGCATTACGACGTCATCATCGTCGGCTCCGGCCCCGGCGGTGGTACCATGGCCTGGAAGCTGGCGCAGACCGGCAAGCGCATCCTGCTTCTGGAGCGCGGTGACTACCTCAAGCGCGGCCTGGAGAACTGGGACACCAAGGCGGTGTTCATCGACGGCATCTACCAGGCCAAGGAAACCTGGTACAGCAGCAAGGGCGACACCTTCCATCCCGGCCTGCACTACTTCGTCGGCGGCAACAGCAAGGTGTACGGTTCGGTGCTGTTCCGGCTGCGTGAGCGCGACTTCGGCGAGATCGTGCATCCGGACGGCATCTCGCCCGCCTGGCCGGTCGGCTACGACGTGTTCGAGCCGTACTACCAGGCGGCGGAGGAACTGTTCCACGTGCACGGGCGACGCGGCGAGGATCCGACCGAGCCGCCGAGCCCGAAGCCTTACGCGTACCCGCCGATCACCCACGAGCCGCGCATCCAGCAGCTGTTCGACGGGTTGAAGGGCCTCGGCCACCGTCCGTTCCACCTGCCGGTGGGCGTGCTGCTGACCGAGAAGGATGGTGTGCCGACGCCGGACAGCCCTTGCTGCAAGTGCAGCGCGTTCGACGGCTATCCGTGCGCCACCAACGGCAAGTCGGACGCGCAGGTGATCGTGGTCGACCCGGCGCTGCGGGAGCATCCGAACCTGACCCTGCTGACGCGCGCCTATGTCGAGCGCCTGACCACCGATCCGTCCGGGCGCACCGTCACCGGCGTCGAGGTGATACGCGACGACGAGCCGATGACCTTCACCGCCGACATCGTGGTGGCCGCCTGCGGCGCGCTGAGCTCCGCCCTGCTGATGCTGCGCTCGGCCAACGACCAGCACCCGAACGGGCTCGCCAACGGCTCGGACCAGGTCGGGCGCAACTACATGCGCCACAACAACTCCACCATGCTGGCGGTGTCCAAGATCCCCAACCCCACCAAGTTCCAGAAGACGCTGGGCCTGAACGACTTCTATTTCGGCAGCGACGACTGGGACTACCCGCTGGGCCACATCCAGATGGTCGGCAAGTCGGATGGGGTGCAGGTGCACGGCGAGGGCCTGCCGAAGTTCCTGCAATGGCTGCCGGAGATGCCGTTCGACTACATCGCCAAGCACTCGATCGACTTCTGGCTGACATCGGAAGACTTGCCGCTGGCCAAGAACCGCATCTTCTACAAGGACAGCAAGGTGCATCTCGACCTCACCGAGACCAACATGGAAGGCTTGAAGCGGCTGAAGCACAAGCTGCACGGCCTGTGCAACGCGCTGGAGATCCATCCGCAGCTGTTCGACCGCGAGCTGTATCTCGGCAAGGACACGCCGATCGGCGGCACCGCGCACCAGGCCGGGACGCTGCGCTTCGGCACCGACCCCGCCACTTCCGTGCTGGACGTCGACTGCAAGGCGCACGAGCTCGACAACCTTTACGTCACCGATGCGAGCTTCTTCCCCTCCATCGGCGCGGTGAACCCGACGCTCACCATCGTCGCCAACGCCCTGCGCGTGGCGGACCGGATCGCGGAGCGGCTGCACTAGGCCCGTATCCGCACCCGTCCCGGAACGGCGCATCCGGTCGGCCTCGGTGGTCGCCCGGGGCCGGCCGGATCGCGGGTGCCGATCCACCCTGGCTCACCGGCACGAGACCGCCGTTTCAACCGGTGCGGGAGGCACGGCGCTAGGCAGCAGCTCCCAAACGACCTAGAGCCGGATCATGGGTCGGGCAGCGATGAGGATCGGGCGCTGGAAGGTTGTCTGGCCGCTGGTGCTGCTTGCGCTGATGGTGCGGATCGGCTTCGGCAGCCTGGCGACGCCGGCCATGGCGGTCGAGGGGGTGGCCAGACAGCGGGTGCTGCACGCGGTGTTCTGCAAGGGCGACCCTGGGACCGGCGTGCCGCGACCGCGTCCTCCGGCCGATGCCGGGGACGGCCTGTTGCTGCTCGGCGATGCGCTGGCGATGTCGGCGCTCCTGGACGTGCGGCTTGTAACGCCCTTGTCCGGCCCGTCGGGGAATGCCGCGACGCCGACCTGGTCGTTCCCGCCGGTGCGCGGGCCGCCCGCGCGCATCTCTGCCGCCCTTTATGCCCAGGGCCCACCCTATCCGACCTGAAACGCGCTTTCCGCCTTCCGTCCCCGCATGGACGGGCCCGCGTTCCGTTCCAGGTCTTTCCTCCATGTTCCGCAGCATAGTCGATCGCCGTCGCCTCGGCGCGACCGCCAGCGTCCTCGTTCTTCTTCCCGTGTTGTCGTGGCAGCGGGCGGCGGCCGCACCGTCAGGCCCGGACGCCATCGGGCAGGCGTCCGGCCAGGATACGGCCTCGACGCCCGAAGCCGTCGTGGTCGTCGGGCGCGACCGGTCCGACCGGAGCGTCGTGGCCAAGACCTCGAGTGCTGCCAACAAGACCGACACGCCGCTGATCGACGCGCCGGAGTCGGTGTCGACCGTCACGCGCGCCCAGCTCGACCAGCAGAACGCGCGAACCGTCACCGAAGCGCTCCGCTACACCGCGGGCGTTTCGGGCGACGTGGCCGCCGGCTACACCTCCCGCTTCGACCTGGTGGAGATCCGCGGCTTCCAGGGGGCGACCGGCGCGGACGAGTTCGTCGACGGGCTGCGGCTGTTCAGCGGCGGCTACTACCAGACGCAGCAGATCGACCCCTACCTGCTGGACCGGATCGACGTCCTGAAGGGGCCGCCTTCCGTCATCTACGGCCAGTCCAGCCCGGGCGGCGCCATTGCCCTGACCACGAAGCAGCCGACGCCCGACCCGGTTCACATGCTGTCGGTCGAGGGCGGCACGTATGGCTACCTGCGCGGCACGGGGGATTATGGCGGCCGGCTAGACCAGACCGGGCACTGGCTGTACCGCCTCGCCGTCACCGGCACCACGTCCGGCACGCAGGACCTGCACACGCGCGACGAGCATGTCGGCGTGCTGCCGTCCGTGCGGTGGCAGCCGGACGACCGGACCGACCTGACCGTCTCGCTGTTCTGGCAGCACGACCCGCGCGGCGGCGAGTTCGCCACCGCGCTGGCGGTGGGCACCGTCCTGCCTGATCCGCACGGCCTCGTTTCCCGGCACTTCTATTCCGGCGATCCGGGTTTCGAAACCTTTGACCGCACCCAGGCCGCGATCAGCGCCCAGTTCGGCTACCGGCTCACGCCCGACTGGACAGTCCAGTCCCTGGCCCGCTACGCGAACGTCGGGGGCTTCTTCCAGCAGGTCGCGGCCGTCGGGCCGCTGGACCCGGACGACCGGACGCTGGAGCGCATCACCAACGCGTCGGAGGAGCATTTCGACACGATCAGCCTGGAGGAACACCTCCTCGGCCGCGTCGCAACCGGCCCGGTGCGGCACCGGCTCCTGTTCGGCGTCAACTGGCAGAACGTCCGCGACACCGCCAACCTTTACGCCGGGCTTGCACCGCCGCTCGACGTTTATGCGCCGGTCTACGGCCAGCCGATCCCGCCGCCGTCGCCCCTGGACATCGAGAGCTCGACCACCAACCAGGAAGGCCTGTTCGCTGAGGACCAGATGTCCTGGGGCAACCTGCACGGGCAGGTTGGCGTGCGTCACGACTGGTCGGACATCGCCAAGCGGGACGGCGCCGGCGGGCCGAACTACGACCAGGCCGATCAGGCAACGACCTGGCGCGCCGGGGTGCTCTACGCGATCGGGGGGGTGCTGTCGCCGTACTTCAACTACGCGCAGTCGTTCCAGCCGCCGAACGCGCTGGCCTATGACGGCGCGCTGTTCCGGCCGATCCGCGGGCGGCAGTACGAGGCCGGCCTCAAGGTCCAGCCGCACGCCTTCAACGGCTTCTTCACCCTGGCGTTCTACGACCTCCAGGAAAGCCAGGCCCTCACCCCGGACCCGGTGCATGCCGGCTTCAACGTCCAGACCGGCGGCATCCGCTCGCGCGGCGTGGAGGCGGAAGCGCATCTCGACCTGTCACACGGGTTCGACGCGATCGTTGCTTATGCCTACCAGGACGTCGCCTATACCGCCGGCAGCGGCAGCCTGACCGGCGAACGGCCCACGGATGTTCCCAGGCAGACCTTCTCGGTCTGGGGTCATTACACCGTTCCGGCTGGCAGGCTGCATGGCCTCGGTGTGGGTGTCGGGGCGCGCTACAACGGCAACACCCTCGCGGACAACGCGCTCGACGTCGTCACGCCGAGCTACACCCTGGTGGACCTCGAGGCCCAGTATGCGCTTGGCATCCTTGTTCCGGCCCTCAAGGGCGCGGTGCTGCAGGTGACGGCGCAGAACGCGTTCGACAAGCTCTACTACCCCGGGTGCTACTCCGCCGCGGTGGGCTGCTATATCGGCGCGAACCGCAACGTGATCGGCAAGCTGACATACGCCTGGTGAAGTGCTGCGCGACGCCAGTCCCAGTTTCCCCCACCCGGAGGCAACCACGAGATGCCCGACATCGACCGCCGCACCGCCACGCTGCTGGCCCTGCTTGCCCCGCTGGTCGCTGGCACCGCCCGCGCGCAGTCGCCGAAGCCCCCGCCCGGCATGGCTGGCATGGACCACGACATGAGCATGATGGGCGGCGGCGCGGACAAGGTGCCCTGGATGGGCAACGAGCAGATCGCGATGCTGATGTATCCTGGCATGACCGTGCTCGACCTGATCGGGCCGCAATCCATGTTCGGCTCGCTCATGGGCGCCAAGGTGCATCTGGTCGCGAAGTCGATGGAGCCGGTGACGAGCGACGCCGGCGTGACGATCCTGCCGACCGCGACGTTCGACACCTGCCCGCGCGAGCTCACCGTGCTGTTCGCGCCGGGCGGTACGGACGGCACCATCGCGGCGGCCATGGACCTCGCCACGCGCGGTTTCGTTGCCGACAAAGGCGCACGGGCGAAGTACGTCACCAGCGTGTGCTCCGGCTCGCTGATCCTGGGGGCGGCGGGACTGCTGAAGGGCTACAAGGCGACGTCGCACTGGTCGGTGCGCGAGGTGCTGGCCGGCTTCGGCGCGATCCCCACCGACGCGCGCGTCGTGCGCGACCGCAACCGCATCACTGGTGCCGGCGTGACCGCCGGGCTCGACTTCGGCCTGACCATGGTGGCGGAGCTGCGGGACAAGGTCTACGCCGAGTGCTGCCAGCTCGTGAGCGAGTACGATCCCGCCCCGCCGTTCCATGCCGGCTCGCTGAGAACAGCCCCCGAGGCGGTGAAGGCCCCGATGATCGCGATGCTGGCCGGATTCGTGAAGAAGGCCAAGGCGCTGGCGGTTGCGACGAGGACCTAGCTTCCCGAACGGGTCCGGATGATGTCGGGAAGGCTTGGAAGGCGGACATGAAACGCGATTCCTGTGACCCGCGGCAGCCCGCTGAACCGGACCGGCCGGCTTTGGACGCGCAGGATGCGACCGGAAAGGGCCGGGACGGCTTTGTCAGGCAAGCTATTGTCAGACAAGAAACATCTTCCTAGGGTGCGTCTCACCGCGCGAACGCGTACCAAGGAACGGGTCGCGAAGGCCCGTCACAAAAGGGGGAACCATGTCCAGACAGAGAAGACACGCATCCGGCACGCCGAGCCGCGCCGGCCGGCTCTCGATCCTCGCCACCGCGTCGCTGCTCGCGGCACCCGCCGCCGCCCTGGCGCAGCAGGACGCGGCCGGCAGCGCGGTGGTGCAGTCCAGCTCGAGTGCCAGCTGCACCAAC
>CAXSHC010000041.1:11227-13439 GCA_964236745.1 uncultured Acetobacteraceae bacterium | reverse complement strand
GCCTGGCTGTTCAACCTGCGCGGCGGCGACCTCGACTTCACCCCGTTCGCGCTGGGCTTCGCCCTGCTGGGAGCGGACGAGCAGGCGACCCTGTTCATGGCGCCGGAGAAGGTGTCGGCCGAACTGCGCGCGTGGCTGGGGAATGCGGTACAGATCGAGCCGCCGGACGCGATCGCTCCGGCCCTAGCCGCGCTGTCGGGCCGCACCGTGCGGCTCGATCCGGCCGGCACCGCGTCCTGGTTCGGCCAAACCCTTCGTGCGAACGGCGCGGTGGTGTCCCCTGCCCCCGACCCGTGCCTGCTGCCGAAAGCGCGCAAGAACCTGGTCGAGCAGGAAGGGGCGCGGCAGGCGCATCGCCGCGACGCCGTTGCCGTGTGCCGCTTCCTGCACTGGCTGTCGGAACAAGGGATCGGGCGGGACGAGACGGAGCTGTCCGCCCGGCTCGACGCCTTCCGCCGGGAGGTTCCCGGGTATGTGGGCGAAAGCTTTCCGGCGATCTCCGGCACCGGACCGAACGGCGCGATCATCCACTACCGCGCGGCGCCGGGCACCGCACGTCGGCTGCAGCCGGACGAGGTCTACCTTATCGACAGCGGCGGCCAGTACCGCGACGGCACCACGGACATTACGCGTACCGTCTGGAGCGGCCCGGGTCCCGCTCCTGCCGTTGTGCGCGACCACGTCACGCGCGTGCTGCGGGGCCACATGGCGCTGGCCGGAGCGCAGTTCCCGGTCGGCGTGCATGGCGGGCGGCTGGACGCGCTGGCGCGGGCTCCGTTGTGGCAGGCCGGGCTGGACTACGACCACGGCACCGGGCACGGCGTCGGCAGCTTCCTGTCCGTGCACGAGGGGCCGTGCGGGATAGCGCCGACAGCGCGTCCGATCCCGATCGAGGCGGGCATGATCCTGTCCGACGAGCCGGGATACTACCTGCCGGGCGCCTACGGCATCCGGCTGGAGAACCTGCTCCTGGTGCAGCCGACCGGTCCGGGCGAGGACGTGCGCTTTCTGCGGTTCGAGACCCTGACGCTGGCACCGTTCGATCGCGCCTTGATCGATCTCGCCTTGTTGTCTCCGGCCGAGCGGGACTGGATCAACCGCTACCACCGGCGCGTTCTGGCGGAGGTCGGGCCGGAGCTGCCGGAGCCCGCGCGGTTCTGGCTCGCGTCGGCCTGCGCGCCGCTCGCCGCGTCGCCACCCTGATCCCCTTTGCTTCAGCCTAGTCGAGGAGCCTTCCCTCCATGTCGGACATTCGAACCGTGGGTAACGGTATTCCCGCCACCCTGATTCCCGGAGACGGCATCGGGCCGGAAATCGCGGAAGCGGTGGTCGAGGTGCTGGAAGCGCTCGGCACGCCGTTCCGCTGGGACAGGCAGCTGGCCGGCATGGCCGCGGTGGCCGACAGCGGCGACCCGCTGCCGCTGCAGACGCTGGATAGCATCCGGCGCACCGGGCTCGCCCTGAAGGGGCCGCTGACCACGCCGGTCGGCGGCGGGTTCAAGTCGATCAACGTCACCTTGCGGCAGGAATTCGAGCTGTTCGCCAACCTCCGCCCGGCGCGGACGCTGATCCCCGGCGGACGGTTCGAGAACATCGACATCGTGCTGGTGCGCGAGAACCTGGAAGGGTTCTACGCCGCCATGGAGCACTACCTGCCGATCGGGCACGACCCGAAGGCGATCGCCATGTCCACCGGCTTCAACACGCGCGCGGAGTGCCGGCGCATCGTGGAATACGCGTTCGACCATGCGGTGAAGAACAACCGCAAGCGGGTCACGGTGGTGCACAAGGCCAACATCCTGAAGGCGCTGACGGGCTTGTTCCTGGAGGAAGGCCGCAAGGTCGCCAAGGAATACGAGGGGCGGGTCGAGATGAACGACCGCATCGTGGATGCGTGCGCAATGCAGCTGGTGCTCGATCCGTGGCAGTACGACGTGATCGTCACCACCAACCTGTTCGGCGACATCTTGTCCGACCTGATCGCCGGGCTGGTGGGCGGGCTCGGCATGGCGCCGGGGGCCAATATCGGCACGGATGCGGCGATCTTCGAAGCGGTGCACGGGTCGGCGCCGGACATCGCCGGCAAAGGGGTGGCGAATCCGCTGGCGCTGTTGTTGTCGACCGGGCTGATGCTTCGGCACGTGGGGCGCGCTGATCTGGCGGACAGGTTGGGGTCGGGCATCGACGCGACCCTGGCGGCCGGGATACGGAC
>CAXSHC010000041.1:0-11217 GCA_964236745.1 uncultured Acetobacteraceae bacterium | reverse complement strand
CGCGACCTGGGCGGCAGTGCCGGAACACGCGAGTTAACCGACGCGTTGCTGCACCACCTGCGTTGACGCCGATGCAGGACAGCGCCGCGTTGCCCACGACAGGCGAACTTCGCCGCGAGATCATGCGGCAGGTGACCGAACGGGGGGCGGACAAGTCGATCTGTCCCAGCGAGGTGGCACGGGCCTATGGCGACGGGTGGCGCAGGCTGATGGGTCCGGTGCGGGAGGCTGCCCGCGGCCTCGTGCGCGACGGGCTGATCGAAATGCTTCGCAAGGGCAGGCCGGTGAACCCGGACACCGCCAAGGGCGTGATCCGGCTGCGGCTGGTGGGCGGGGCGGGGGCGTCAGCGCCTGCGGACGAAACCGGTCAGGGCAGCAAGCAACAGGGCGCTGCGCGGGGTCACCAGGAGGTCGTCGTTGTGGCGCAGCTCGGTGGTCAGGATGCAGACGGAGGAGCTGCTCAGGAGCAGGGCGCCGAGGCGCTGGGTGGAATGGGTCGCGAGCAGGACCGCGCCGAGCAGCTCCGACGCGCCGATGATCTGCATGTCGGACCTGCTCCAACCCCAGGAGCGGAACAGCTCCAGTTCCGGCTTGACCGCGACCAGCTTGGCGACGCCGGCGGAAGCGAAGGCCAAGCTGACCAGCGTGTGCCAGATCGAGGGTGCGGTGCGTCGGCGGGCGATCGAGGACATGAGAACTCCATCAGCGTCTTGGCGCCGGCGCCGACCGACCGGTCGGCTGATGCCGGCACTGCCTGGCTTGAACCGCAGGCGGCGGATGGAGTTTCCCACCCTGCTTATCCCGCGTCGCCTCCGGAGCCCTGATGGACCATGCCCTGAACGTCGTGCTCGGTCTGCTGGTCTGGCTGTTCGAGCTGGTGCTGGCGGCGATCGGCCTCATCGAGGGCGGCGCCCGTCACCTCCTGTCGCAGGCCGGCATCACCGGGCCGTTGCAGGGCGCGCTGCTGATCGTGCTGGCAGTGCTGCTGGTGGTAACGGCGTTGCGCGTGTTCGGGCGGGTGTTCGCGGTATTGCTGCTGGTCGTGCTGGTGCTGCTGCTGCTGCATGGGCTCGTCGCCGGGCCGGCGGCGGTGAGAACGTGAACGGTGTTCATGGCATGCGGTGGAAGGCTGAAATGAAAAAACCCGCCGCCAGCCCGTTCTGGGCTGGCGGCGGTTCGGGTGGGCCAGACGGGAAGATGACGGCTATGGGTCGGCTTTCCCCGGGCCCGTCAGCACGGACACGTTGCTGAAGTCCCTGGGTAGCTGGGTGTTCTCGCGGTGGTGCAGGCAGTCGTGCACCAGCCGGCCGCAGATGCTGTCCGGATCGGTCGGGGACACGTCGACACCGGCGTAGTGCACAGACTGGACCCGGCCGTGGTCGAAGCGGATGGCGGTGTGGCAGATCCCCGGGCGGCCGAGCTTTAGCTCGTAGATGCCGAACGCCACGTCGAGGTCGGTGCCGGTCTGCGCGTAGTCCCACTGCATGACCGATTGCTGCGCGCTGATGTACTGCTTTTCCGCTGGCACGCCCATACAGGCGATGATGTCGGGCTCGGCGGCGCCGACCAGCTGGCTACGCGCGCGGTAGGCTTCCAGCGTGCCGCAACCGCCCAGCGACAGGAGCAGCAGCGGCAGGACCGAGAGGAAGGGGATCCTCATGCCATCCTTGCCGCCCGCAGCTCGTCCGCCATGGTGACCAGATCCTCGCGCATCGGGCTGCGCCCATTGACCTCGAGCCAGTCGCGCGACAGCAGCCCGTAGGCCTCGTCGCAGAAGGCGTCGAGGAAGCCCCATTCCATGCGCTTGCGCTCTGCCCAGCTGTTCAGCCACAGGCCGTCGGCGTCGTAGCCGTGCACAAACACCGCGTGGCCGCCGGCAATGGTGGCCGGCTGCTTCGGCGTCGCCCAGATGGCACCTTCCGATACCGCGTAGTCCGGCAGGCTCAGCCCGATGAAGAGGCCGCCCAGCATGGCGATCGCGCGGCGCACGCCGTCATGGTTCTTCGGCTCCACCGCGCCGTAGCCGGTCAGCACGTCCGGGGCCTGGCGACCCACGTTGTAGCCGGTTTCGCACCAGCGGTTCAGCACGTCGAGCTCGACGGCGCCTTGGTCGGTGGCCGGGCGCGCCGGGTCGTAGCCGTTTGCCTGGTAGATGCCGACCACCTGGTCGTCGGTCAGCAGCTCCTCGCCGCCGCGTGCTGCGGTCAGCACCCGAATCGCGCTGGCGACACTGACTGCGGTGCAGTCGCCCAGGCCCGGAATGGTCTGGCCGTGGTTGCTGAGTTGGTCGCCGTTGCGCCAAAGCGGCCAGGACGCGAAGTGCCGGCCGTAGTCGCAGGCCGCCGGCGGTTCAGGCAGGTGCACCGACAGCACCGAGGCGAGGCGCGGCGTACGCGGGTCGAAGGCAGCCGGCTTCTTGCCGAGCTTACGTGCAAGCATGGGGCCTCTCGCGAAACAGGGGGAATGAAGGCTGGTCAGGTCGGCGTCTGGCAGGCACGCACCGCGCGCGCCACGCTGGCGGCCTCGCGAAGCACGTCCGGCCAGACCGCCGTGGCCGGTGCGACGGCGATCTCGTCGGCAAGGGCCGCGCGCCTCCCCGCGTCGAGGCGGGACGGCAGGCGGACGGCATTGCACGGGTTCACGATGCGCGACGGCGGCAGCGGAACCGGGTCAGAAGTCGCGCCCGCTGCGCACGCCGTCAGCCAGAGCGGAACGAGACACGGGAGCACCTGCCTGGGCCACGTGCGCTGCATCGGCAGCCTCCTGGTTCTGTTTCACGAGGACGTCGTCGCGCCCGGCTTCCGCGGCATCCCGGGTCAGCAGCCCGGCGATCCAGCGCAGGAAGCGGGCGAGCAGGATGGACGGGCTCAACGGCTCACGCGGCGGACGACCGCCAGCGCCTCCGCCTCGCTCATCGAGCCGACGACCTCGCGGCCTGCGGCAAGACCGGCGGCGAGCTGCACGATCGGGATCAGCACCAGGGTGGCGGCGACCGCGTTGCCGGTGGTGGCGGCCTCGCTGCCTGGCAACTTGCCCATCACGCCCTGCAGCAGCACCAGGGCGGTCTGGCTGTCGGCCAGAAGCGACACCACCAGGGACTGCACCTTCACCACGTCCACGGACACCGTCACCGTGCCGCCGGTGAGGGTTCTGATCTCGCCCAGCACCAGCTGTGCCGCCGCCAGCGCCGCCGCCGCCGTGGCGTAGTTGGGGCCGAGCAGCGCGATCACGGTGGGCGCCAGCAAGGCGGCGGAGATGGCGGACAGGATCGCCTGGCTGTCCGTCACGATGGTGTTGACGTCGATGGTCGCGGTGGTGGTGCCACCGCTGTGGGCAGTGGCGCAGGCCGAAACAAACCCGGCGGCGCCCAGGACGGACAATTGAAGCATCTGGCGGCGGGACAGACAGAAGGTCGGATACATGGACAGGCTCCGTTGGAGAAGGATGCGGCGCGGCTGGCGGGGGCGCCTCAGGACGGGGTGTTGACCACCAGCAGGGCCGCCGCGGTGGAGACGGCCTGCTCCAGGTCGGCCGGACGTTTGGTGACGATGGCGTGCGCGAGGGCATTGGACAGGCAGTGCGCGCGGATCGCGTCGGTGGTGTTGTCCGGCCACAGCTTCGGCAGGCTAGCCGCGAGCAGCGTCGCGGCGATGCCTTCGGCGGACGGGAACGGGTGCATCCCGGCCAGCATCGCGCCCGCCACCAGCAGGCTGAGCCCCTGCTGCGTCCCGGGTTGCTTGGACCATTCCAGCAGCTTCAGCCACCGCGACGGCCTAAAGGGCGGCATGGCTGCGATCGCACCGGGCGCCGCCATCGCTTGGCCGCTCATGACCCGGTCCCCGCCAGCGCCGGCTCGGCTGCGCCGCCTTTGGCGTTGGCCATGAACAGCGACTCGGCCAGCGGTTCGGCGAGCGTCGCGGCATGTGGCCGGACCAGCCAGAAGCTGTGCCAATGGTCGGAATACACTTGGCGCGCCGGCGTCTTCGCCCAGTAGGCGGGGTGCTTCATGCTCAGCGCGTAGTAACTGTCGGCGCCGCAGGTGCGGTCCGGCAGCCTGCCGGCTAACGCCGCATCCGCCACGTCGAGCGCCACCGCCCAGCCGGCAGGGTCCGTATGGTAAGCGGTCTCGATCCGCGACCGATTGACGTCGGACCAGCAGGAGAACTGCGCCGGCGCCAGGCACACCGCGACCGGTGTGGGCTCCCAGCCGTTCCTGACCCGCTGCAGGACGACAGCGGTGACGTTCTCCATTCCTGTACGGCCGCCGCCGCTGCATTCGCCATAGGCGTTTCCCGCCAGAACCAGTCGTGGCGAGGAAAGGTCGAGAGACATGGGCCGGACTCCGGACATGAAAAAAGCCGCACCGGAGGGAGCGGCTTCGAAAAACGGCAGCGGCAGGAAGGACCGGAACGGCGATCAGGGTGCCGACGGGCGTCGGACACGAGCCCCCTGTCTAAAGCAGGAAGGGCGGTCGCTTTTATTCCGGTGCCGTAATACGGTGGAAGCGATGGGCCGCGGGGTCAGGAAGATCGAACTGTCGCGGCGCCCATCGCCTTTAGGTGGAGAACGATTCGATCGTCACTGCACCTGGCCGCTCAACAGAAAGGTCGACGTGCTGTCGACCGTGATGCCGGCCTTGGTGAACTGTCCGGTCGTGCTGTGCGTCAGCGTGCTCGTTCCGGCTTCCTCCAGCGTCTCGCCGGACCCTGCGGCGAAGGTGATCGTCCCGCCGCTGCCGGCCTGGACCACGTCGACCCTGCACCCGACGGTGAGGCCGGCCGGAACGGTATAGGTGTGGGCGGCAGTCGCGGTATCGCGGATGATCGTGCCGCAGTCGGACGGGGACACCGTGTAGGCGGCGGTCTGGATGGATACCCTGCCGCCGGCACTGCCCGTGATCGCGATCCAGTCCGTGCCCGCCACATTGGAGGCGCTGGTGGTCAGCCGCAACCAGCCATAGACCGGCGAGGCAAGCGTCGGCGTGGCGTTGGCGACGAACGCACCTGCGGCCCAGAAGCCGACGGTGGGTGCTGCGAGGGCCTTCGAGATCGGCACCGTCAGGAAGGTATCGTACGTGGCGCTGGTCGGATCGCTGTCCAGCTGGAGCAGCCTGAAGCCTTCGCGATGCAGCCGGGCGATGCCCTTGTTGGACGAGGAATAATAGTCATTCACCACCACCGGCTGCGCCTCGTCGATGTTGTCCTCGAACAGGTCGCCGCCATTCGGCTGGGTGGGATCGACGTTGGTGTCGTAGAGCGCGTTGCGGATGATGTTGCGCCGGAACACGACGCCAGAACCGGCATTCTGGTAGAGGGCCTGGGGACCGCATTCGCTTGACCAGTTCCCGTTCGGCCCGCGCCCGCAGCCTTTCATGTATGGATCCAGGTCGAACAGGTTGTCCTCGACGTAAAGGTTGAGCTTGCCGCTCATGTTGACGATGACGCCGGCTCCCACCATGTCGATCACGCTGTTGCCGCGGAAGGCGATGTCTTCCAGGTGGCCGCCTCCCTGCACGAACAGCCCGTTCTTCAGGCCGTGGAAGTCGTTGCCCTCGATCAGCACGTCCTTCAGGTAGCCGCCATCCAGGAAGACGCCGTTGGGCTCGAGGTCGCTTTCCGCCAACGTGGGAGTCTTGGCGCCCAGGCGGGACGCGATGGTGCCCTGCTTGAAGCTGGCCCAGTTCGGATAGCGGCTGTCGGCACCGTTGCTGCTGGGCAGCGTGCGGCTGATGTGGTTGCCGACGATCAGGATGCTGTGCGTGCCTGCGGTCGGCACCGAGGGCGATGTGCTGTTGGCCATGAATTCGGAATAAGGATCGATGATCTTGCCCGTCGACGGGTTGTTCTCGCCAGGCACCGCGGCATAGGAACCGGCACGTGCGCTGAAGCCGTCGATGAGGATGGCCGACGCGCCGGAATTGAGGTTGTCGATGTTGGTGCGGTCGAGAACGTTGGAGATCGTGTTGTTGGAGATCAGGATCGACATTCCGGCCGATACGCCTTCCTGGAACGATCCGCTGTTCGGTGCCACCGTCTGCACGTTGATGCCTTGCTGGCGCACCGTGTCCAGGGTGTTGCCGGAGATGTTCGCCTGCCTGGCCGACAGCACCCGGATGCCCTGGCTGTCGAAGATGCGGTTGCCGGTGATGTTCAGGTCGCGCCGCACGCCCCAACTGTCGTAGATGTCGGAATGTACCGAGATCGAGTCGTCGTCGGTGTGCTCGATGGTGTTGTCGGTCACGCTCACATCGGCACATTCCGACAGGTTGATCCCGTCCGACACGCCCCAGCGCACGTTGTTGTTCTGCACGCTGACCTCGGTGCTGGTGCGCGCGCTGATGCTGAAGGCGTGGGAGTTCTCCGACGTGATCCGGAAGAACGTCAGGCCGTCCACGTTGGCCGGGATGAACGGGTTGCCGTAGCTGGACGATGCGTTGGCCGGGATCGGGTTGGCCGTCGCCGGGTTCCAGCTGCCCTGCACGGTGAACTTTTGGAACCGGATATCGGATGCGCGCGCCGATGTGGTGCCGGCGCTGGTGAACAGGTTATAGCCCGAAGCGTCGTTCCAGGTGACGATCGTGGCCGACTGGTCGGCGCCCTCGACGGTGGTGGAAGACGGGATGGCGAACCCGGTGCTGGTGCGTGCGGTGAGCGGCCAGGTTCCTTGCGGGATAAAGATGTGGGTGCCTGGGTTGGCAGCGGCGAAGGCGATCGCCTTGTTCATCGCCGCCGTGTCAGACGTGGCGTCTCCCCGCGCCCCGTGATCGGCGATGTTGTACAGGTCGGACAAACGCGCCGACTGGGTTCGTCCGACGGTCTCGCCGGATGCGACGAGGATGGTTCCGCTCGCATCCCCGCCGCCGGTCTGAAGCGCGCCGATGATCCGGCTGTCAGAATAGGCGGCGGCCCCGCCAGCCACGCCGACCGAGGAGGCCGGCAGTGCGGCCGTGGCAAGCTGGCGGGCGTAGGCGTCAACCGAACCGGCGACGGTGGTCTGCCCGGCGGCGAAGGCTGCCTGCAGCTGCGTCGCCGTCGGGCCGTCCGCCTGCGCCTCGTCCAGCCGCATGACCGACGCGGCCGCGACGATCGCGCCGAACATGGTGATGCCCAGATGCTTCATCATGGTGTTCCTGCAAAAGCTGCTGGCGTGAGCGTGGTCATTGGGCAGATGGTCATGTACCTCCGGACGAGCGCTGACGCGCGGCAACGCGAGTAGGCCTGAAGGGTGAACGGGATGCCGGCCGTCGTGGATGAAGGCCGCCCGGGACCGTGACGCACGGTCTGCCCGACGCTTGCGTCAACCGGGGCAGTGGGGTCGGGGAACAGCAGATACGACTGACAACGAGGAGTGGATCGGCAACGATCCGAAGCGCTTGATCCGCTAGTCTACCAAGATTAGTCGACCACATGGGTCCATTCAACAAACAAGTATCCGGCGGGATGGTGCAGCATCCGTCAGGCCGGACGGCTGTCGACCCACAGCTGTGCCAGGTCGACCAGGCGAACGGCTCGGGACCGGTTGCCAGGGGGTACGACGGGCAGGAGGACCGGGATCACGCAATGCCGGAAGGACGGCGAGCTGACCGGATCCTTGCTCTGAGCCTGCAAGCATCCACCCTCGGCGGGGGTTGTTCGCATCCGGTGGCGCAAGCCGTCGCGGGCAGACCCGACGCGGTGGTAGCGGCGGACGGATTTGAACCGCCGACCAAGAGATTATGATTCTCCTGCTCTACCGCTGAGCTACGCCGCCATCGCGTCGGGAGCGGTGGGATACAAAGCCGTGCCATCCAAGTCAACATCGGCCGGAACCGTGTCACCGGAAGGCATTCCGCCGGAACAAGGGCTCGAACCACCCGCCAGCAACAGATCAGGAACGACGTGCTGCGGCACGACGTCGTCGTGCTGCGCGTCGGTCGAGCTTGTCTCGACCTTGGTGCCGACGAGACAAGCATGACGGCCGCCGGCAGGCGACGCAGGCCTGAAAGCCGCGCCGCGTCGTCCGGGGAAGCATGCCGGCGTCCGTGCCGGATACGCGTCCGGACCCGAATGCTCCGGACGCGGCTTCGCCTGGACGAGCCGCGCAGGAGCCAGGAGCCCCGCCGGCCTGTGCCGAAACGGACCACGCGGCCGCCTGCGTTGCTCAGGCGTCCGACGACGACATTTCGGGCTGCGGACGCTGTTCGTCGGGTAGCGACGGCTCCTGCGGCACGACCGAGGCCTCGCCTTGCCTGTCGTCCTGCTCACCTTCGGCATGATGCCGGCGCTGATGGTGATGCGGCTGCTGGCTCACCTGGCTCTGCTGCGCCGCCTGGGCGATGGCATTCAGGATGCGGAAATAGTGCTCGGCATGCTGGAAGTAGCCTTCCGCCATCACCCGGTCGCCAGAACTGGTCGCGTCGCGGCCGAGCTGCAGGTATTTCTCGAACAGTTGCTGCGCAGTGCCGCGGATGCGCAGGTCCGGACCGTTGCTGTCGAACACGTGGTTCCGGTTGAGCGGGATCTGGCCATTGTGGTGACGGATCGGCGTACTGCCGCCACCGCCGCCGCCGCCGCCGCCGCCAGGGCGATGGTTCCGGCCGCGCATACGTTTCATGTTCATCGGCTTGTCACAGCACTTTCCTGATCAACGTCCGGTTGCCCGGGTCCGCTGGAGCGTGTTGCCCCGTTTGCTGCCGATCGTGTCCGGCCAGTTCGGGTCCAGGTTCCTGCCCACCATCCCTGCTCTCCCCGACGGGTGGAACCCCCATCGGGACACGAAGGATGACGTCGACGCCAGGGCGGAACACCGGTCCAGAACACGCGACGGGCAGGACATGGCCGAAGCCACCCAGCAGCGCGCTCGTCGTTCCGTCACGCCCGAAGGTGTTCGGAGCGTGGACGCCATAGAACCCTAGCTTCGGACGACGCTGGTGCCAAACGTTTTCTGCGTCGTTCCGGCTCTGGCCTCCAGCAGCACCGCCCGCACGATCCCACCGAGGTCGGCACGCGTTCCGACCCGTTCCAGCCCCGCTTCCGTTCCCAGTGCCGCGACGTCCTGCGCCTGTCCCGCACCCACCTCCAGCACGCACAGGCCGTCGGGTGTCAGCAAGGAGGCCATGGCGGGCATCAGCGTCCGGTAGGCACGAAGGCCGTCCGGGCCGCCGTCGAGGGCCCTGGCCGGCTCGTGGGCCACCACTTCCGGCATCAGCCCGAACAAATGCCTGGTCGGGATGTAGGGCGGGTTGCCGAGGATCACGTCGAAGCCGCCCTGGATCGGTGCCATCCAGTCGCCGCACACGAAGGCGCTCCGCGTCGCCAGGCCGTTGGCCAGCGCGTTCGCAGATGCCAGCCGGCAGGCGGCCTCAGACAGGTCCACCCCAATGCCCCATGCGTCCGGATATTCCGACAAGGCCGCCAGCAGCAAGCATCCGGTGCCGGTGCCGAGATCCAGCAGCCGCCTCACCAGCCGGCGGTCCGGCCGGGCGTGCAGCAGCGCCTCGACCAGCGTCTCGCTGTCCGCGCGCGGGATCAGGGTGTCCGGCGAGACTGAAAGCTCCAGGGTCCAGAACCCTTGCCGCCCGACGATGAACGCCAGCGGCTCGCGCCGCGCGCGACGGGCCAGCAAGCGCTCGAAGCGGTCCGCCTCGACCAGCGCGTCCCGTCGGAGCGCCAGCAGCCCGAGCCGGTCCATGCCCAGCGCGTGCGCCAACAGGAGCAGCGCTTCCCGCCTTGCCTCCGGGATCCCGGCTTCTTCCAGCAGCGTTCCGGCTCGTGCCAGCAACTCCCCTGCCCGCGCCTGCGTCATGCTGGTCTCCCTCGATCCGTCGCCCCCGGCCGGTCGGCCGTCGCGCAGGTAAGGCAGGCTGCATGATCCGTTCCTTGCCCACATGAGCCTGCGAGCTTTTGCGGTAGCCGTAATCGCCTGCAGCCTCATCATCCCGGCCGCCGTTCGGGCGGCTGATTTCGTGGTGCTGGACCAGAAGGCATCGGAGGAGCTGGACGAGACCACCCGCCTTTATGTCGATGGCACCCTGGTCGCCACCATACGTCTCGACCAGGCGACCACCGAGATGCGCATCCCGGTTTCGGTGCCCGACGGCAGCAGGCCGGCCAACCAGTCGCACGACTACGCGCTGTGCGGCGAGATCGCCTTCCGCAACCGCGACGGCAACCGCGAAGTGCACCAGGTCAGCGGCCAAGGCGTGCTGGTCGATCCCGCCGGCCGCACCTTTCTGGCTCTCGGCGCACGCGACTTCACCCAGTTCTACCTGGCCGATCCGACCGATCCGGCGGCGGTGCAGACGCGCTACGGCCGCTCGCCGTTCTGCCAGACGCCGGTGTCCTGAACCCCGAGGCATCGGGCCGGTGCCGCGTCAGTCTTCCTGCGCCAGCAATGCCGCCTGTTCGTCGGCCGTCAGCGCGTCCACGAACTCGTCGAGCTCGCCGGCCATCACCCGGTCGATCTTGTAGAGAGTCAGGTTGATGCGGTGGTCGGATACCCTTCCTTGCGGGAAGTTGTAGGTCCGTATCCGTTCGGAGCGGTCGCCGGTGCCGACTTGGGCCTTGCGGTCGGCGGCACGCTCGGAGTGCGCCTGCGCTCGCTGCCCTTCGTAGAGCCTGGCCCGCAGGATCTTCATCGCCTTGGCCCGGTTCTTGTGCTGGGAGCGCTCCTCCTGCATCGCCACTACGATACCGCTCGGCAGGTGGGTGATGCGCACCGCGCTTTCGGTCTTGTTGACGTGCTGTCCACCGGCCCCCGAAGCCCGGTAGACGTCGATGCGCAGGTCGCTCTCGTTGACCGAGATGTCGACCTCCTCGGCTTCCGGCAGCACCGCCACCGTGACCGTCGAGGTGTGTATCCGGCCCTGGGACTCCGTCGCCGGCACCCGCTGCACCCGGTGCACCCCGGACTCGTATTTCAGCCGCGCAAACACGTTGCGCCCGTTGACGTTGGCAATGGCGCTGCGCAGGCCGCCCAGCTCGGTGTCGTCATACTCCAGCAGCTCGAAGCGCCAGCCATGCAGCTCGGCGAAGCGCCGATAGGCGCCGAACAGTTCAGCCGCGAACAGGCCTGCCTCGTCGCCGCCCGCCGCCGGCCGGATCTCCAGGATCGCACTCCGGCTGTCCGCTTCGTCCTTGGGCAGCAGCGCCAGCCTGATCTCGTGGCGCAAGGCGGGAAGCTGCGCCTGCAGCCCGTCGAGCTCCGCCTGCGCCAGCTCGCGCATGTCCGGATCGGCCA
>CAXSHC010000040.1:12857-13816 GCA_964236745.1 uncultured Acetobacteraceae bacterium | reverse complement strand
CGGCAAGTAAAGGCAGGCGATCAGCACGCCCTCCACCGCCGCCTCGATGTAGCGCGCCTGCGCGTTCCCATCCCCATCCGGCAGCCGCCGCCTGGTCACCACCGGCGCCCGCCCTCGTGACAGGATCGCCACCCCGTTCCAGCGCGGCTCTCCCTGCCAGGCCGCCTGATAGCCGGCTTCCCGGATCGCGTCCGCCGGGAAGTCCGCCTGCGCCGCCTTGAGCTCCTGCCGGCACACCACGGCCGGCCGCGCTTGCTCCAGCCAGGCGAGCAGGTTCGGTAGCCTCCGGTTGACGCCGTTGATGTTGAAGGTCGCGATCCGCACCGCGAGCCAACGCCGCTGGTCGGGCGCGGATTTCGCAGCGCCAGGGCTGGACGCCCGACGGGTTCCGGGAAACAGTTTCCGCCGTCACGACGCGCCGGATTTTCCCATGCTTCCTGTCCAGACCGTTTCCAGCCGCCCCGTGCGGCGTGCCCTGCTCCTCGGCATCGCCCTTCTCGCCGCCACGACCGCCATCCCCCTTGTCGGGGCCCGGGCGCAGGACGCGCACGCGCCCGCCGCCCCGCCGCTCCATGACGCCGCCGCCGCCACCGACAAGCCGGCCAAATCCGACAACCCGCTGATAAACCTTCTGCCCGCCGACAGCGTCACCCATCACAACTTTTCTGCCCCCGGTGTGTCGCTCGGCTACACCGCCACCGCCGGCACCCTGACGCTGCGCGACGACAAGGGCGCCCCGTCCGCGCGCGTGTTCTTCGTGTCCTACGTCGCCGACGGTCAGCAGCCTCAGCACCGTCCGGTCAGCTTCTTCTTCAACGGCGGGCCCGGCGCCGGCAGCGCCTTTCTCCATCTCGGCGCTGCAGGCCCGGTGGCGCTGAACTTCCCGGCCTCCAACCCCACCGACGGCGCCAACGCCCAGCTCGGACCCAACCCCGACAGCTGGCTGCGCTTCACCGACC
>CAXSHC010000040.1:0-12847 GCA_964236745.1 uncultured Acetobacteraceae bacterium | reverse complement strand
TGTTCATCGACGCGGTCGGCACCGGCTACAGCCTGCCCGAGCATCCCGACAAGGCCGACAAGCTGTTCTACGGCGTCAAGCAGGACGGTTCCGCCTTTGCCGACGCGATCCGCATCTGGCTTGAGCGCAACCACCGCGAACGCTCGCCCAAGTACCTGGTCGGCGAAAGCTATGGCGGCATCCGCTCGATCAAGACCGCCTATGCCCTGCAGACCGAGCAGAACATCGAGCTCGCCGGCATCGTCATGGTGTCGCCCGCGATCGAGATGAGCCTGATCACCGACAACACCAACCCGTTGTCCAACGCCATGCTTCTGCCGAGCCTGACCGCTTCCACCCTGGACCGCGCCGGCAAGCTTACCCCCCAGGCCGTCGACGACGCCTACCGCTACGCCTTCGGCCCTTACCTTTCCACCCTGGCCGGTCCCCCCCTCGACCCGGACGCGGCAAAAACCTTCTACAACAAGGTCGCCGACATGAGCGGCATCCCCGAAGCGGTGGTGGCCAAGGAGCGTGCCCAGCTCGATCCGTTCGCGCACGACGTGCGCAGCCGCGACGGCCGCCTGTACAGCCTGTACGACGACACCGTTTCCATCGCCGATCCCTACCCGGAAGGCATCGACAACGCCGACAGCCCGGAGCCGGTGCTGTCCGGCTACGGCCTCGCGTTTGGCAACGCCTTCACCGGCTATGTCGGCGACACGCTCGGTTACCACACCGAGCTCAAGTACGACCTGCTGAACCTCAAGGTGAACAGTGCCTGGGACTACAAGCAGAACGGCGATCTGGTGTCCCGCGGCATGCCCGACCTGCGCAAGCTGCTCGCCCTCAACCCGTCGCTGCGCGTGTTCATCGCCAACGGCTATTTCGACATGACCTGCCCGTTCGCGTCCTCGCGCTGGCTGATCGAGCATATGCCGGTGGGCCGCGACCGCGTCCGGCTCAAGGTCTACCCCGGCGGCCACATGCTCTACACCCGGCCGGACAGCCGCGCCGCCTTGTCGCACGACATTGCCGCCCTTTATGCCGGCACGTCCTGAACATTCCTGGCCGCCTGCGGGCGGTGCTTCCGCTCCTGATCCTTTTGTCCGGCTGCGCCACACCCCGTCCCCCCGCTTGTCTCGACCGGCCGGTGCCGTCCAGGGACGCGGTCTGGGTGGTCGACCACGGCTGGCACACTGACCTCGCCATCCCGGCCCGCAGCCTGCGGGGCCCGATGACCGCGTTCCGGCAGGTGTTTCCCGGCATGATGGTGCTGCTGGTCGGCTTCGGCCGGCGCACCTTCATGACCGCGCCGGTCACCGATCTCGGCGATCTGCTGATCGGCCCGTTCCCGGGCGACGGCGTGCTTCTGGTCGCAGGCCTGACCGCACCGCCCGACCGCGCCTATGCCGGCGGCACCGAGGCCGTTCTGCCCTTGTCGCCGGGTCAGACCGACCGCCTGTCCGCGTTTCTTTGGCGCAGCTTCGTTCTCGACAACGACCAACCGCGACGCATCGGCCCGGGCTTCTTCCCCGGCAGCGTGTTCTTCGCCGCCCGCCACGGTTATTCGGCCTTCTACACCTGCAACACCTGGACCGAGGATGCCCTGCACCAGACGGGCGTGGCGCCAGGCCCCGCCGGCGTCATGCTCGCCGGTCAGGTCATGGCCCGAGTGACCCGACGCGCCGGCCCGGCCTGCGCGATCAAGGGCGATCCGTGACCCGGGACTCAGCCCCCGGGCGGGTGGCTGTAGGTCTGCACCGGCGCCGTTTGCCCGTTCGGCAGCACCACATAGGTCCGGCTCGGGCTCGATCCGCCGCCACCGCTGCCGAAACTGGAGCTGCATCCGCCCAGGGCGATCGAAACAAGAAGAACCGCAGCACAGGCGGAAGCACGCATCGTCATGGGTTCGACCTCACAATGGGCGGCCTTCCGCTTCAAGACGCTTCTTCAAGCGTCCAACGAACGCCCAACCGGAATGTCACCCTCCCATCGGGACTGGCGGCCTCCAGCCCATGGCGACAGCCGATGAAGGCTTCGTGATGATCCCGGACCCGTCTTATCCTGTTCCCGTATGCTGCTTGTCGCACCCCTCGGTCCGCGGCGAAGGGATGAAACACCATGACCAGTGCCGACTTGGCTACCACCCATCACCGCGTTGAGCTGACCTTTCGCGGCCTGCTTCTGGGCGCCGTGATCACCATCGTCTTCATGGGCGCCAACACCTACATGGGCCTGAAGACGGGCATGACCTTCTCGTCCTCGATCCCTGCCGCCGTGATCTCCATGGCGATGCTGCGCATGCTTGGGCAGGCGTCGATCCTCGAGAACAACATCGTGCAGACCCAGGCCTCGGCGGCCGGCACGCTGTGCAACGTCATCCTGGTGCTGCCGGGCCTGCTGATCATCGGCCAATGGCACGGATTCCCGTTCTGGCAGACGATGCTGGTCTGCCTGCTCGGCGGCCTGCTCGGCGTGATGTTCTCGGTGCCGCTGCGACGGACCATGGTGGCGGGAAGCGACCTGCCCTTTCCCGAAGGCGTCGCGGCGGCGGAAGTGCTTCGCGCCGGCCACAATGAAGGCGGTGCGTCCAGCGGCATCCGGCTGCTGGTGGCGGGAAGCGTCGCCGCCGGCCTCTTCAACCTGTGCAGCAGCGGCCTGCGCGTGCTGGGCAGCGGGCTGTCCGGCTTCACCACCATCGGTGGCGCGGTGTTCGGGGCGGGCACCGGCTTTTCCCTGGCGCTGGTGGGCGTCGGCTACCTGGTCGGCGTCGCCGCCTGCCTGTCCCTGCTGGTGGGCGCCGTGCTCGCCTGGGGCGTGGCGGTGCCGATCCTGACCCATCTCCATCCGGCAGCCGGAATGGCCCCGGAAAAGGCCGCCATGGCCGTGTGGACGTCGCAGGTTCGGCTGATCGGAGCCGGCATCATCGCCGCGGGCGGCCTGTGGACCGTGGCCACGCTGATCAAGCCGATCGTGGCCAGCATCTCCCATGCCCTTGAAACGGCCCGCAACGCGCGTGGCGGCGCGGTGCAGCCGAGACAGGAGCGCGACATCCCGATCACCTGGGTGGCGATGGCCTCGTTTGCTCTTCTGCTGCCCATCGCCGGGCTGTTCGCCTGGTTCGCGGCGGCGCAATTGGGTCAGATGGGCCTGCCGTTCTATCTCGCGCTGATCGCCGGGGCGGCGCTGTTCACGGTCCTGTTCGGCTTCCTGATGGCGGCCGCCTGCGGCTACATGGCCGGGCTGCTCGGCTCGTCCAGCAGCCCGATCTCCGGGATCGGCATCCTCACCACCATGTTCGTCTCGCTGCTTCTGGGCCTGGTGCTGGGACATGCCCGGGCGGGTGCGGGGCCGGGCGGGCAGCGCTTCGCGATCGGGCTCGGGCTGTTCGTCACGGCGGCGATCGTCACGGTGTCCTCCATCGCCAATGACAACCTGCAGGACCTGAAGACGGGACAGCTGGTGGACGCGACACCCTGGCGCCAGCAGGTGGCGCTTCTGGTGGGGGTGTGCGTCGGCGCGCTGGCGATCGCGCCGCTTCTGGCCTTGCTCTACCAGGCCTATGGCTTTGTCGGCGCCATGCCCCGGCCGGGAATGGATCCGGGCAGCGCCATGGCAGCACCGCAGGCCTCCCTGATGTCGAGCATCGCCAAGGGGATCTTCGACCACACCCTTCCCTGGACCATGGTGCTCACGGGCATGGCGCTCGGCTGCGTCCTGATCGGTCTGGACGAGTGGCTGCGGCGGCGCGGCCGCCAGCTTCCGGTGCTCACGGTCGGAATCGGCATGTACCTGCCGCTGAGCGTCGTGGTCACCATCGCCATCGGCGGCGTCCTCGGCTGGCTCGGAACCCGGGCCCTGCGTGGCGCCGGAGCCGACGACAAGGCCGGCGAGGACGTGCGCCGTCGCGGAGTGCTGGTGGCGGCGGGCTTCCTGGTCGGGGAAAGCCTTGTCGGCATCCTCATCGCCGTGGTCGACGCGGTGACCGGGCACGGCGAGTCTCTCGCTCTCGCCGGCGCCGGCTTCGCCCCCGTCGCAACCGTTCTGGGTCTGGCCGCCTTCGTTACGGCGGCTGCGCTGTTCTACCGCCTGGTGTCGCGGCCGGCCTGATCAGTTGCGCAGCAGGTGCAGGCTGAACAGGCCGTCACCGTCCACCCAGCATCGCACCGGCTCCCAGCCCGCCTCGACCACCAGCGCCCGGAAGCTGTCGGGCCCGTATTTATGGGAGCTGTCCGTGTGGATGCTTTCCCCCGCCTCGAAGCGGATGTCGCGGCCGCCGAGCCGGTAGGTAGCCGCCGCACGAGCCACCAGGTGCGCCTCCACATGCGGCGGATCCTGGAATATGCGCGCCTCGAAGCGGAAGTTGCCGGGATTGATGGTGCCGCCCAGTTCTCGCGCGATCCGCAGGAGAAGGTTGCCGTGGAACGCGGCCATCAGGCCGTTCTCGCCGCAATACGCGCGCAGCAGCGCGGCCTCGTCTCGGTTCGGGTCGATACCGACCAGGAACCAGCCCGGTCCCAGTGCCGTGCGCGCGCGCGACAGGAACGCGACCACGTCCCGGCCGTCGAAGTTGCCGACCGCGGTGCCGGGAAAGAAGCCGAGCACCGGCCCGTCGTCGCCCAGCGGCGGCAGGGACAGCGCCTTCGTGTAGTCCCCCGTGACCGGTATCACCGACAACAAGGGATAGTCCCGCGCGATGCGCCCCGCCGCCGCGGCCAGGAACGCCTCGGCGATCTCGATGGCGACGTAGCGCTTCGGACGGTCGAACGCGTCGAGCAGGATCCGGATCTTGTGGCTGGCGCCGCTGCCGAACTCGACAAGGCTGACCTCGGGACCGACAAGGCGGGCAACCTGCTCCGCGTGGCGCCGCAGAAGGGCGACCTCACGGCCGGTCGGGTAGTAGTCAGGGGTGTCGCAGATCCGGTCGAATAGTTCCGACCCGGCCTGGTCCCACAGGTACTTGCCCGGGATCGACTTCTGCCGCCGCGACAGGCCGTGCAGCACGTCCGCCAGGAAGCCGGCCGCATCAACCTGAGCTTCGCCCGCTTCCGCTTCCGGCTGGCCGTCCATGGCGATCACGTCCAACGCGCCGATTGCAGGGCAGGAGCACGCGCGGGCATCATGTGGCAGGCCGTGTCGCCGTCAGCACCACCAGCGCGATCCGGTCGGTCTGGTCATAGGGCGCATGGGCCAGTTCCTCTCCGAATACGTCGGGATCGACCTCGCGGTAGCTCGTCCGGAAGCCTGCCGCACGCAGGGTCGGCTCGACCTCGTTGCGGAACAGATCCTCGCCACGCTCGATCGCGACGCCGGTGAACAGGAGAAGCGTGCCGCCGGGCGCCAGCCGCTCGGAAGCCGACCGGACGATGGCGATCGCCAGTTCGGCGCCCAGCGGTCCGCCTCCATGGCGGTAGGCGCGGCCGCGTCCGTCGACCAGGTAGGGCGGATGCGCCACCACGAGGTCGAACGCGCCGTCCACCTCGGACAGGAGGTTGCTCCGGCACGGAACGAGGTTGGACAGGTTGTTGAGAGCCGCGTTGACCCCGGCAAAGCCGAGCGCGGTTTCGTTGATGTCGACCATCACCACATCCGCCGCCGGAACCCGCGCGGCGATGCGCAACGCCGCAGCACCTGTGCCGCAGCAGATGTCCACCGCACGTCCCACGGGACGGGAGTTCGCATCGAGCCAGGCGTCGACGGCGTCCACGAACTTGTACGTGTCCGGACCGAAGAACACGGCGTCGGCAGCGGTGGTGGGAAACGCTGAATGCACGAACAGCTGCTCGCCGAGGCTGGAGATGCGCACCAGGCTGCGGTGATTGTCCCCATGTCGCGCCAGGATCCTCGCATCCCGCATCAGGCTGGGCAGGCCTGGCGGTAGCACGTCGGGACGGAACGGGCGGCTCCAGCCGAACACCCCCTGCAGGTCGCGCGCCGTGTCGTTCTCCGGTCGGGCGTTCACTCGCGCATGGCTGGCGGGGGTGATGGCGGTGAAGCGGTATCCCGTGTCGCGCACGGCCTGTGCCAGACACAGGAGCGCATCGACGTCGACCACCGGCGCTTCAGGCCCTTGTTTATTGTCCAAGCGACTGCCCCATGATTCAAGACTATCTACGATATTTTAGACAGGCATCGACCTGTCCTGCCACCCCGTTAGCGCAGCAAGGCAGACGCCAGGACACGATGATCCATCACGTTCCAGTGCATGTTCCTGGTCAAACGCTTCGGACAAAAGACGCGACGCAGCCGCCGCTGGCGGTGCCTGCCTTCCGGCTGCGCCAGCTTCCCGTCCCGGCTCGTGCCCAAGGCTTGCTCCGCAACCAGGAGCTGCCGAGCCGTCGAACGGTTCTCGAACGCATCGAGCCGCAGCCGCACGCCACGGCACACACGGCCAGCCAGCCGATCGGACGGACCCGATCCTTCGGACGGCCATCGATACGTTCCTTCTCGTTTCATTAAAAAACGAATGCGCAAGCTGGTTGAACGGCCTGCTCGTGTCGCGAACCTGCGACGCTTGCCATCTTGCAGCATATCCGCAAGCAACGATCCACCGTTCCTACTCGATCCTTCAGAAAACCACCAAGCTGGTTTTACGGAAACGAAACATTCAAAATTTCATGTTCCGAAAGCCGATTGAAACTTGCACCGTCTGCAATATTGCTATTGTGAACCGACTTGTCCTGGGGCGCGAAGTCCTACGGATGGTGGAGATGACGGACCCCGGAAAGCGCAACGTCGCGTGGCGCGGTCGATGCATCCGATCCTGTTCTGGTTCTGCCGATCCGACTGTTGGCGTTCGCGTGATGCCGAACGCCTTGAAGACTTTCGGACGACAGCATCAGGACAAGGAACTCCGTGACCAGCAAGTTCGAAAGGTGACTGACATGGCCGGCAGCATTCATCTTGACGATATTGGTGTACCCGCCCTCGACACCGCAACCCAGCGCCTCGGAACCTCGTCTTCTGCAGAGCACGAGGCGACCTTCGAGCATCAAGCGTTCCACGGCGAACCCGCAGCCAACGGTTCCCGTTCAATGCCTGGTTCGTTTTCCGAGGAAACGCCCCCGCCTTAGCGGACGTCCAGCATGCACGCAGCGATCGAGAATTCCGAAGATTCCATCGGGGAAGAAACCCATGTCCCGGCGATGACGCTCGACGCCGACGAGGGTCCACATACGCTCCGATGTCGAGCGTCAACCACGACACCCAATCGGTTTCCGACGATGGCAACGCTCACACGCCTGCGGCCGCCAACGCCGACCGCTTCGATCAGGCCGGCCACGCTGAGGAAGGCCATGCCGGTCAGGCAGCCGAGGGCGAGACTTCCCAGCAAGGACGGCTGACGCGCTGGTCCGAACGGAACTACAAGTTCGGCGACCTGTTCGACAAGGCGTTGAAGCCCTACACGGTGCCCTTGACCGCGGGAGGCCTGGCTGCCGGGCTTGGAATCGGCATCTATAACGCAACGAAGAAGTAGGATAGCGGGAAAGAAACCGCACTTCACGGCGGCCCGATCAGGCCGCCGCCAACGCCTCGGAACCCGAAGCCGCATCTTCCCCGACAGCCGGCGCCGGAACCGTGATCGGTTGGCGCACCTTCCATCGGTCTGGCATCCGCACTGCTCGCGTGTGTTCTGCTCGGCATCGAGGGCAGGCGTCGTTCCAGGCAAGGCCCTGGAACGAAAGCGGCCCGCCGATCTTCCTGTTTGGCTTCAACACCAGCCGTTCACCGAACATCTGTGAACGCGTCGCTGCCATGCATCCGATGAACGTCGGCACCACGCTGTCGATCCGGCGGCAGCGTAGGGTTCTGGAACCTGCCCGCACATCAATATGGCGCTTGGCTCATCCCCGCATCATGCCTTCCGTGCCTGTCCGGTGACCTGATTTGTTCATGAACTGCGATCGACCCCGTCAGGAAGACGTCAGGCAACGCGTTTATTAACTCCCCGTCGGCAGGATCGACCGATGTCGGCCGCCATACTGGTCCTGCCCCTTAGCATCCTCGGATGCGCCGCAGCGATCGACCGGCAAAGCCTGCCCCGAGGAGTTCACTTTTGAAAACATATGCAAACCGATCGCTTGCGAGCGTGCTGGCTATGGTGCTTGCCGCACCCGGCTTCGCGGCGGCGGCCGACAGCCAGACGCGCACCGTCGGCCCCCAGCTGAACGGATCGGTGGTGGCCTCCGACAACCAGCTGCTGACGCCGGCCGGCATCACGGTGCAGCTTGGCTCCCCGGTCCGCGCCAAGCAGGTCGCGATCAACCCTAACACCGCCACCCGCTCCGCCGCCGTGCTGCTGATGGGGGCGGCCGAATCGGTGATCGTCTTCGACACCCGTACGGGTGCCGTGCTGCAGCGCTACGTGCCGGTCAGCGTCAGCGGCTCCACCTTCAAGGACGACCCGTCCGGCTCCTTCGCCGGCATCGCCTACACCCCCGACGGCTCCAAGCTGCTGTTCAGCCAGGACGACAGCCAGGTCCAGGTGGCGAACGTCGACCCCCGCAACGGCAGGCTGACGCCGTCCGCCGTGATCCCGATCCCGGCACCGAACAACCCGAACCTTTTCACGCCCGGCACCGCCAACCCCGGCGGCATCGCCCTGGTCGACAACAACGAGGGCCTGGTCGCCCTCAACGCCAGCAACGCGCTCGGCGTGATCAACCTGTCCACCGGCTCGCTGATCGCGCAGATCCCGGTCGGCAACGCTCCCAACCACGTGATCGTCGCCGGCGACCACGCCTACGTGTCCAACGAAGGCGGCCGTCCCGCCACCGCGTCCGACTTCACCACCCTGTCCGACGGCACGCCCATCGTCGCCGACCGCACCACGGGTGCTGCGACCACCGGCACGGTGTCCGTCATCAACGCCAGCGGCCAGCTCGCCGCGACGGTCGACGTCGGCCTGCGTCCAGCCGGCATGGCGCAGGCCAACGGCTTCGTTTATGTCGCCAACGCCTACAGCGACACCATCTCGGTGATCAACACGAAGACCAACAAGGTCACGCGCACCATTCCGGTCGGCGTGCCCCTGCCCAACGGCGCGTTCGGTGCCGGCGCCGACGACGTCGCGGTGGTCGACAACCGGCTCTACGTCACGCTCGGCCAGTCCAACGCGGTGGCCGTGATCGACCTCGCCAGGCCGAACGATCAGGCGGTGGTCGGCTACATCCCGACCCTCTACTTCCCCACCTCCATCGCCTTTGATCCGGCCAACGGTCGCCTCGTCGTTGCCAACGACAAGGGCCTGGGCGCGCAGGGAGCGGTCGGCACCGCCCACGGCGTCACGGCCTTCAACACGCACCAGGACACCGGCACCGTCAACCTGATCAGGATCCCGAACAACAACGCCCTGATCGAGGACACGGCGAAGGTGGTGCGGAACAACCATTGGCTATCCCCGTACGCCAAGGTGGGCGCCGGGAACGCCGATCCGAACGCGGCACCGGTCGCGATCCCGGCGCATATCGGCGAGCCGTCGCTGATCAAGCATGTCTGGTACATCATCAAGGAGAACCGCACCTACGACCAGATGCTGGGCGACGTGACCCAGGGTGCGGGCGACGCGTCGCTCGCCGTGTTCGGCGCCAACGTGCCGAACCAGCACAGCCTGATCCAGCGCTTCCCGCTGCTCGACAACCTTTACGCACCGAGCCGGCAATCGGCGGACGGCCATCCCTGGACCATCGAGGCGGGGTCGTTCTACTCCAACGACATCCAGTCCCCGGACTGGATCCGCTCTTATCCCGGCGGTAACGACAACGACAGCCTGACCTTCACCAGCAAGGGCTACATCTGGACCAACGCGGTCAAGAAGGGCCTGAACGTCAAGATCTACGGCGAATGGAGCGACGCCTCGGTGGTCGCCAACAACCCCGCCACGGGCGCGCCCTATACCTGGGCCGACTTCTACAACACCTCGCTCTTCAACGAGACCGGCGGCAAGCAGGGCGCCAATGTCGTCCCGCCGAACTCCGACTCCGAGCAGTCGCAGATCCCCGCCGTGAACGCGTTGCTGGACCCGCACTACCCGTCCTTCAACCTCGGCATCCCCGACCAGTACAGGATGGACTACTACCTGCCGATCCTGGCGGCCCAGGACGCCGCCGACCAGGTTCCCAACCTCACGGTGATCTGGCTGCCGGACGACCACACCAACGGCACCACCAGCGGCACCCCGCTGCCCAACAACTACGAGGCCGACAACGATCTCGCCCTCGGGCGCCTGGTGGACGCCATCAGCCACAGCAAGGTCTGGTCGAGCTCCGCGATCTTCGTCACCGAGGACGACTCCCAGGACGGCGTCGACCACATCGACGGCCATCGCGAGCCCGCCTACATCATCAGCCCCTACGCGGCAGCCCCGCAGGCGCCCGGCGTCGGCAAGGTCATCAACACCACCTACACGGTGGTCAACATGGAACGCACGATCGAGAACATCCTCGGCGTGCAGCCCCTGACCCAGTTCGACCGCGTCGCCTCGCCAATGTTCGACGCCTTCCAGAACACGCCTGACAACACGCCCTTCATCCACGCCCCGGCCAACACGCCGCTGAACATCGGGCCCGGCAACGTGCCGATCCCGGGCACCGGTCCTGCGAACTACACACTGAACACCCACAGGATGAGCCCGTTCGAGAAGTCCTGGATGCTGGCTTCGGATCGCATCATGCGGCCGAACATGACCAAGGCCGACATCGTCGACGAGAACTTCCTCAACCACGTGATCTGGTACTCGGCCACCGGCTGGCACCGCCCTTATCCGGGCGAGAAGTCGATGCTTTCGCCCGCCTCGTTCCACAACGTCGTGAAGGCGGACAGCGACGACTGATCCGCATCGTCTTCCGCCCCGTCGGGGGGAGGGCGTTTCTTCCCGCCGGGAAGAGCGCCATCCCGCTCCGGGGCAGGCAGCGTCCTCAGCCCACGAGCACCGCGGAACCGTCATTTCGAATCTATGCGGTTCCGCTTGCGACGATGCCAAAGAACGGTTTGGTGTCACCGAGTAATACTGCTCAACGTGCTCTGGAACGTCGGGAAAAGGTTCGCCAGCCATGGTCAACGGCGTTTCCTGGGGTGGCGCGGATGCCCTCGGATCCTCCTCGCCGCCCTCGAACGCCACGAACGAAACGGCGTTCGAGCAGAGCATCCAGGACTTCCTTTCCGCCAGCGGCTCGCAGGCGTCACGGCAGCAGACCGGCAAGTCGGGCGCGATCGAACAGGATCTGGCGAAGGTCCTCCAGACCCTGGTCAGCCTGCTGGAAAGCAATTCCGGATCGTCTGGCAGCCCTTCGTCCTCAGGGCAATCGACAGACTCCGCTCCGACAAGCGGTGGTTCGACCGGCGCCAGCCCAGCCGGTGCCAGCACGGCCAGCGGCAGTCCCACCAGCACCGGTTCAAGTGGCGCTGATCCCGCAAGTACTGGCCCCGCAGGCACCAGTTCGACCGGCACCTCGGCTGCTTCCCCCGCCAGCGCGACCGCATCCGCGCTCGGCAACCCGTCCGATCCGCAGAGCCTGATCGATCCGAACTCCAACGACGGTGCCGCGCCCAAGCCCCTTAACCAGGGCGGCCAGAACGAGCAGGGCCCGGCGATGGGCGCGATCGGCCCCGAGGATCCCACCACGCACGAGGCGCTCGATGGCCCGCTCAAGGGCATCAAGTATGGCGCCGAGCTTACTGCCGCGGCGAATGCCAACGGCCTCAGCCCCTACCTCCTGGCCGGCGACGCCGCGGTCGAGTCCGGCGACAACGTGGATAACAAGCTGGGCGGCACCAACGCATCGAACGGCGGCCTGCTCCAGGTTAATCCCGGCGTGTGGAACTCGCCGTCCAACGTCGCGCAGAGCGCCGACATGGGCGCCCGAATCATCCGGATGTACATCGACCAGGCCAGCGGCAACGTCGCCAAGGGCCTCGACGGCTACAACACCGGCGACGTCAACCAGTCCGGCTACGCCGACGGCTATTCCTCCTACGCGGCCGGCGTGCTGGCCAGCGCCAACAACGCCTTCAAGGCGGAACAGGCGGGTGACGCCGCCTCGCTCAACAACACCAACGCCTAGCCGCGTCGTCCGGACGGGACCCACCCGTCCAACCTGTCCTGCGCAGCACCTGTCCCGCCACCGCACCCGCCTCACCGTCTCAATCTTGGGATCGCTGCGCCGGCTTATGTCGTTGCAACACCCATGCGACTTTTGCCTAATGAGCCGGCCGATCGGGGCGCCGCCCCGCACCATGCCGATGGTGTCGCCGATCAAGGAGAAGCGCATGTCGTCGTCCCTTCGAGCCATGCTGGCCCTCGGGCTGTTCGCGACGACCGCTCCCGCCGCGGGATCCATCGCGCAGGCCGCCGGACTGGTCGGGGGAACCATCGACGAGCGCCAGACCGTGTTTCTTCCCGGCAGCCTGCGCCCCGAGGCCAACGCCGCCAGCGACCGCGGCGCCGTCGAGGACGACCGCCTTCTCGACCACATGCAGCTGCTTCTGAACCGCCCCGCCGCCACCGCCGCCGCCCTTGACGCTTTTGTCGCCGGCCTGAACGATCCCCGCTCGCCCGACTACCACCAGTGGCTGACCGCCTCGCAGTTCGGCACCCGCTTCGGCCCGGCCGCTCCCGACGTGCAGCGTGTGGTCGCCTGGCTGCAAGGCCATGGCCTCGTCGTCAACGAGGTGCAGCCCAACCGCATGGTGATCGACTTCTCCGGCACCGCCGCGCAGGTGCGCAGCGCCTTCAACACCGCCATCCACCGGTTCGTGGTGAACGGCGCCACCCACATCGCCAACGTCCAGAATCCGACCGTGCCCTCGGCACTCGCCGGCATCGTCCGCGGCATCGTGTCGCTCAACGACTTCCGCCCGCATCCGC
>CAXSHC010000039.1:8696-14180 GCA_964236745.1 uncultured Acetobacteraceae bacterium | reverse complement strand
GATCGCCTTCCAGCCGGCGATCGAGGAGCCGTCGAACATGATGCCGTCGCGGAACACGTCCGGGTCGATGGTCGACACATGCTGGGTGGTGTGGTGCCACTTGCCGCGCGGGTCGGTGAAGCGCAGGTCGACGTATTCGACCGAGTGCTCCTGCAGCAGCTCCATCACCTTCGCGACGCTGCTCTCGGTCGGACCGCCGGGAAAGGGCGCGGCAGGTGCGGGGGCGGGCGGGGGAGGTGATGCTTTCTTGGCCATCCGGTTCTTACCTGCTGTCTGGACGGCCGCGCTGCGCGGCCGGCTCGGGGTGTTGAATAGGGCATGACGCCGCGTGCCGCCGCTTATCGCAGCAGTAATCGTGCCAAGGACGGATAATCAACGGCCGCGACGCCACAAGCAGCCGCGCCCGTCGGTCAGATCGCATCCTCGCCGCGTTCGCCGGTGCGTATGCGGACCACTTCCTCCAGGCTGTGCACGAAGATCTTGCCGTCGCCGATGCGGCCGGTACGGGCCGCATCCACGATGGCCTCCACCGCGCGCTCGGCAATGGCATCGTCGCACACCACCTCGATCTTCATCTTCGGCAGGAAGTCGACCACGTACTCGGCGCCGCGATACAGTTCGGTATGACCCTTCTGCCGGCCGAAGCCCTTGGCCTCGGTGACGGTCAGCCCTTGCAGCCCGATCTCGTGCAGCGCTTCCTTCACCTCGTCGAGCTTGAACGGCTTGATGATGGCCTCGATCTTCTTCATCGGGGGAAAGGTTCCAGGTAAGCGGGGGGCCGGGTGGTCGAAGCGTCGCGGCGCCGCACGTTGCCACGCGGCGGGCCCGCCCGCAATCACGATGCCACACCAGCAAGGGACTGCATCCTCGACGATGAGAACACCGAACCGCCTGCTCGCCGATGCGCCCACCACGATCTTCACCGTGATGTCGTCGCTGGCGCTGCGCCACGACGCCATCAACCTCGGGCAGGGGTTTCCCGACGCGGAAGGCCCGGCCGACATGGTGCGGGTGGCCGCCGACGCGCTGCTCGATGGCCGCAACCAGTACGCCCCGCTCACCGGCCTGCCGGAGCTGCGCGAAGCGGTGGCGCGGTCGAACCGCCGCTTCCACGGGCTCGACGTCGATCCCGCGACCGAGGTGGTGGTGACGTCCGGCGCCACGGAAGCGCTGGCGGCCTCGCTCGCGGCCCTGGTCGAGCCGGGTGACGAGGTGGTGCTGTTCGAGCCGCTGTACGACACCTACCTGCCGGCGGTGCGGCTGCTGGGCGGCGTTCCGCGGCTGGTGCGGCTGTCGCCGCCGTACTGGCGCCTGCCGCGCGCGGCGCTGGAAGAAGCGTTCGGCCCGCGCACCAAGGCGGTGCTGCTCAACACGCCGATGAACCCGTCGGGCAAGGTGTTCGACACGGTCGAGCTGGCGCTGCTGGCCGAGCTGCTGCAGCGCCACGACGCGTATGCGATCTGCGACGAGGTGTACGAGCACTTGACCTTCGACGGCATCCCGCACGTGCCGCTGATGACGCTGCCGGGCATGCGCGAGCGCTGCGTGCGCATCGGCAGTGCCGGCAAGAGCTTCTCGCTCACCGGCTGGAAGGTGGGCTACGCGGTCGCAGACGCGACGCTGGCCGCGGTGATCGCCAAGGCGCACCAGAACCTCACCTTCTCGACGCCCCCCAACCTGCAGCGCGCGGTCGCCTTCGGGCTGGACAAGGACGCGGACTATTTCGGTGCCCTCGGCCGCGACCTCCAGGCCAAGCGCGACCTGCTTGCCGCCGGGCTGTCCGGGCTCGGCTTCGGCGTGCTGCCCACGGGCGGCAGCTACTTCCTGGTCGCCGACATCCGCCGCTTCGGTTTGGGCGACGACGCGGCGTTCTGCCGCCGCATCACCGAGCAAGCCGGGGTCGCGGCGATCCCGGTATCCGCCTTCTACGGCGCGCCGGACGCCCCGGACCACTACGTGCGCTTCGCCTTCTGCAAGCGCGAGGCGGTGCTGCACGAGGCGCTCGACCGCCTGCGCGTCCACCTGAGGGCGTGAACAGTGTTCACGCCGAGCCGCGATTGACGGGACAAGGCCGCTCTTCTAAACCCGGCGCCGCTGTGTGGCGGACGTAGCTCAGCTGGTAGAGCGCCAGGTTGTGGTCTTGGATGTCGCGGGTTCGAGCCCCGTCGTTCGCCCCAGCACGCTGCCCCGAGGGGGTTTAAGCGTGCCCCACAGTGCATGAGCGGCATTGCATGACCGGCACCGTGGCCGTGATCCTGGCCGGCGGCGAGGCGCGCCGGCTGGGTGGCGTCGACAAGGCCCTGATCCCGATCGGCGGCGTTCCCATCCTGACCCTGATCCTCCGGCGGCTGCAACCGCAGGTCGGGCAGATTGCCATCGGCGCCAACGGCGACCCGGCGCGGTTCGCGGGCTTTGGGCTGCCCGTGCTGGCGGACCAGCGGCGCGGCATCGGCCCGCTCGGCGGCCTGTTGCGGGCACTCGACTGGGCGGCGGAACAGGACGCAGGCAGCGTGCTGACGGTGCCGGGGGATACGCCGTTCATTCCCCTCGACCTGCTCCGGTGCCTGGCGCCGGCGCCGGCGGTGGCGGTGTCCGCGGGGCGGCGGCATCACCTGGTGGCGCTGTGGCCGGTAGCGTGGCGAAGCGCGCTCGCGGACTACCTCGACCGGCTGCCTGTTGACGCACCCAAGCGCGCCTTCGGGGTGCTGGCCTTTGCCGGGCCGCGCGGGATGCGCGAGCAGGCGTTTGCGGCCGAACCGGTGGACCCGTTCTTCAACGTCAACACCCCGGACGACCAGGCGCTGGCGCAGGTCATGCACCCTTGAGCCGGATCAGGGGGCGGACAGGAGCACGTTGTCGATCAGGCGGGTCGGCCCGAGGCGTGCGGCGATCAGGACCAGCGCCCGGTGCTCGACCCGGTGCAGCTCGCGCATCGTGTCCGGGTCGGCGACGCTGACGTAGTCGATCGCAAAGCCGGGCTCGACGGCGAGTGCTGCGCGGACGGCGTTTCGCAGCGCGTCCGCTTCCCGCTCGCCGGCTGCGAACGATGCCTGCGCCGCCAGCAGGGCCCGGTGCAGCAACGGCGCCTGCGCGCGCTGCTCGGGGGACAGGTAAACGTTGCGGCTCGACAGGGCGAGGCCGTCGGGCTCGCGCACGGTGTCGGCCACCACGACCCGGACCGGGATGTCGAGGTCGCGCACCAGCCGGCGGATCACCGCGCACTGCTGCGCGTCCTTCTGGCCGAAGTAAGCGCGATCGGGCTGGACGATGTTGAGCAGCTTGGTCACCACCGTCGCCACGCCGGAGAAGTGCCCGGGGCGGACGGCGCCTTCCAGCGGCCCGGCCGTTGCGCCGGGCTCGATCCGGGTGTCGAAGCCGGGCGGGTAGATCTCGCCGGCGTCCGGCACGAACGCCAGCGACGTGCCGGCCTGTTCCAGCAGATGAAGGTCGCGCTTCAAGTCGCGCGGGTAGCGCCCGAGGTCCTCGCCCGGGCCGAACTGGGTCGGGTTGACGAAGATGCTGGCGGCAGCGGCATCGCATTCGGCCAGCGCCTGCCCGACCAGCGCCAGGTGGCCGCGATGCAGAAACCCCATGGTCGGCACCAGGCCGAGCGTGCCGACCTTGCGGCGTGCGGCACGCATGGCGGCGACCGTGGACAGGACCTGCATCTAGCCGAGCGCTTCCGCGAGTTCGGCCTCGTTCATGCCGCTGCTTTGCGCGGCGGTCGGGAACGTCCCCGCCTGCACCTCGGAAACGTACTGGCGCAGCGCGTCCTCGATCAGGGTGCCGATCTCGGCGTAGCGCCTGGCGTGGCGTGGCGACTTGCCCGGGAACAGGCCGAGCACGTCGTGCCAGACCTGCACCTGCCCGTCGCAGCCGGCCCCGGCACCGATGCCGATGGTGGGGATGCGGAGGCGACGCGACACGGCGTCCGCCAGCGGCGCCGGCACCAGCTCCAGCACCACGGCGAAGGCGCCCGCCGCTTCCAGCGCCAGCGCGTCGTCCAGCAGCTGGCGCGCGTCCGCGGCTTGCTTGGCCTGCACGCGAAGGCCGAGCTGGTGCTGCGCCTGCGGGGTCAGGCCCAGATGCCCCATCACCGGCACGCCGAGCTCTGTCAGCCTCCGTACGGCGGGCAGGATCGGGGCACCGCCTTCCAGCTTTACGGCTCCCACGCCCGCTTCCTGCATCAGCCGGCGCGCCGACGCCACGGCGTCCGCCTCGCTGGCATAGGTCAGGAACGGCAGGTCGCCCACCACCAGCGCCCGCGTGGTGCCGCGCACCACGGCACCCGCGTGGCGCACCATGTCGTCCAGCGTTACCGGCAGGGTGGTGTCGTGGCCGTGCACCACCATGCCAAGGGAATCGCCCACCAGGAGCATGGGCACGCCGGCACGCTCGGCGAGCACGGCGGAAGGATGGTCGTAGGCGGTCAGCATGGCGATGCGCTCGCCCGCCTGCTTCATCTTCTGCACGTCGAGCCGGGTGAGCCGCATCGAAGCCTCCATGCCGCGTCGCACCGGCAGCCGACCGGACGGGCGCATCACCCTAGTCCCCGCCCGGCAGCGCCGGAAGGTGCGGCGCCGGCGGCCCCGAAGGCCGCTTCAGGAGCCGCGTTCGGCCGGAACGGCAAAGGTGCGGGCGAGGCCCTGAGCCAGCGGCATCGGCACCACGCCGAGCCCGTCGCGCATCGGCGCGATGTCGAACGCCTTGTCTTCCAGCAGGCGGCGGATCTCGTCGGCGCCGACCCGCGGCAGGCGGCGCACCGGCCGCGCCAGGAGAACGGCCGCCATCAGCAGGATCGCCGGCACCGGCAGCACCGGGCGCGGCCTGATCCCCGCGGCGACGGCCACGGCGCGGAGGAACTCCCGATACGGCACGGCGTCCGGCCCCGCCACCACCAGCGCGTGCGGGCCGCGCCAGTCGCGGTCGAGCGCTGCCAGGATGCAGGCCGAAAGGTCGGACTGGTGGATCGGCTGCACCAGGGCGCGGCCACCGCCAGGCAGGGGGGCGAACGGCAGGCGCCGCAGCAGGGCGGCGAGGCGCTGGACGTTGTTCTCGCCTTCCGCACCGTAGATCATGGTCGGATGCAGGATCACGCCGTCGCGGCCGGACCCGAGCAGGGCGCGCTCGCCGTCCAGCACGCCGTCGCCGTGCTCGTCCGGCCAGCGGCTGAACTTGCGGGTGCTGCCGAGGAACACCAGCCGCGCGTCCGGCGGCGCCGCGTCCAGCACTTGCCGGGCGTGGCGAGCGTGGGCGGTGCTGATCACCCGTCCGGCGTCGCGCAGGGCGGCGGCGAGTGCCCGGGGATTGCGCAGATCGGCTAGTCGCGGCGGCAGGTCGATGCCGGTGGCGGCCCAGCGGCTGTGGTCGCGCACCACGGGCACCACCGGGACGGAGCGGGCGCGCAGGGCCTGGACCAGCGCCAGGCCCGAGCGGCCGGACGCGCCGATCACGTGAACCGGGGACGGGGTGGAGCAGGGAGCG
>CAXSHC010000039.1:0-8686 GCA_964236745.1 uncultured Acetobacteraceae bacterium | reverse complement strand
TGACGGCATCATGCCCCGGCCGCGCCGATCGCGCAGCCGGAACCGGCTGGTGCTGCGGTATCATGATACCGTTGTAAAGTTCGCAGCTCTCGTCTGGGTTTGAGGGAACCGCTTGACGCCTGACGCCACGGCGCAGATAAGCCGCGCTTTCCTGCGGCCATCCTTCCGGGCATGCCGCACGCCCCAAGCAAGGAACCCCGCGCCCATGAAGACCACCCTCTCGCTGAAGCCTGTGGAGGTGACGAAAAGCTGGGTCCTGATCGATGCCGATGGGCTCGTTCTGGGACGGCTTGCCACCATCATCGCCCAGCGCCTGCGCGGCAAGCACAAGCCGCAGTTCACCCCGCACGTTGATTGCGGCGACAACATCGTCGTCATCAACGCCGAGAAGGTGCGGCTCACCGGCAACAAGGCCGGGGAGAAGCTGTTCCACTACCACACCGGGTACGCCGGCGGGATCAAGGAGCGCACGGTGGTGCAGCGCCTGGAAGGCAAGAACCCGGGCCACGTGATCACCAAGGCGGTGGAGCGGATGATCACCCGCGGGCCGCTGCAGCGCGCGCAGATGAAGCACCTGTACGTGTATGCCGGCACCACCCATCCGCATGACGGGCAGCAGCCGCAGGCGCTCGACGTCGCCGCGATGAACCGCAAGAACTCCGTCACCGCCGCGCGCGTGGGGAACTGATCATGTCCGAGACCCAGACCCGCACCGGCTCGCTTTCCGACCTCAAGGACCTGGCGGTCCAGGCTGGCGTCGCCGTGACGCCCGACGAGGCGGCGGTGGTGCGCGAGCCCAAGCGCGACGCGCAGGGACGCTCCTACGCCACCGGCCGCCGCAAGAACGCGGTCGCCCGCGTGTGGATCAAGCCGGGCCGCGGCGACATCACCGTGAACGGCCGCAAGGTCGGCACCTACTTCGCACGCCCCGTGCTGCGCATGCTGCTGACCCAGCCCTTCCTGGTGGCGGACCGCTACAACCAGTTCGACGTGTACTGCACCGTTGCCGGCGGCGGGCTGTCCGGGCAGGCGGGAGCGTTGCGCCACGGCATCAGCCGGGCGCTGACGTACTACGAGCCGTCGCTGCGCGGCATCCTGAAGGTGGCGGGCTTCCTCACCCGCGACAGCCGCGTGGTGGAGCGCAAGAAGTACGGCAAGGCCAAGGCGCGCCGGTCGTTCCAGTTCTCCAAGCGCTGAGCCGCACGGCTCAGGAAGGCAGGCCGGCCGCACGTGCGGCCGGCCGCGACCGCTGCCAGGCGCCAAGGCTGCCGAGCAGGAGCAGGGTCGCGAATGCGGTCAGCAGCTTGCCAGCCAGCAGCGAGGGCCGGTAGGCGAACTCCAGCACGCGGGCGCCGGCCGGAACGACCACGGCGGGGAAGATGTCGTCGTGGCCAATCGCGACGCGGTGCCCGTCCACGCGGGCCTGCCAGCCCGGGTAGAAGGGCTGCGCGAACACCAGGCGCGTGCCGGCGGGCAGCGGCTGAAGGCTGAAGCGCACGCGGTTCGAGGTCCAGTCGGCCGCGCGCACCGGGGCGCGTCGCGGCGGCGTGCCGGCGATGCCGTCGATCCAGAGCACGGACAGCGCGCCGGGCCGCTCGTAGATACGGTAGCCGCGCCCTTGTTCCACCAGGGGCAGCTCGTCGATCGGGTGGTCGGACACCACCCAGCGCACGCCCAGCCGGTCGAGGCCCGGCGATGCGACCGGTCCCCAGTTGCGCGACAGGAGGTCGAACAACGGCACCAGCATGGTGGCCCGCTGGCCCAGGACGTTCAGCACGGGGACGAGGTCGCCGGCGTTGGGCGGCACCAAGTCGCGGGGCAGGGCATAGAAGCGGTCGACCAGCGGGCCCCGGTTGGACAGGCGCACGACCGCGTCGAGGGCGGGGTTGCGTCCGTAATAGGCCGGTGCGAACTCCGGGTTGTCGGCCGAGCGCCCGACGCCGCGGTCGAACTGCGCCACCTGGACCAGGACCGCCAGCAGCACGGCGATAACGACGGCGAGCGCGGTTCCGGGATGCAGCCGGCCGAGCAGGCGGCGCAGGACGTCCAGGCCGGTCGCCGCCAGCACGGCGGCGGCGAAGCTGAACAGGTAGACCGCCCGGATCGGGTTGCGCAGCTGCGGCAGCAGCGGCAGGTGGAAGAACAGGTGCACCAGCGGCCCGGCCTGGCCGCCGAGCGCAAGGGCGAGCGCGAACAACGCCAGCACCGCCATCGACGCGGCCAGGGCGGAACGCCGCAGCAGGCCCAGCGCGCAGAGCGGCTGAGGTCAGGTAGAGGCTGCCGTCCATCAGGCGCAGCGTGCTCGGGTGCAGCAGGCCGGCGAAGTCGCTCCAGGTGAGGGACGCGGCGCCGGCATAGGCGTCGGCCGGCACCGCGTGCGGCCAGCGGCTCATGCCGGTGGCATACCAGCGATAGGCCAGCTGCAAATACTGGTGGGCGAGCTCGATCGGCACCGCGGCGAAGCCGATCGCCATCGCCTGGCCAAACGCGGCGAGCAGGATCGGCCCAAGGAAGCGGCCAGCGGAACGACGCGCCAGCGCGGCCACCAGCGCGCACATCATGACCGCGTAGGAGCTGTGCACAAAGGGCTGCATGTGGCCGGCGGCGATCTGCAGGCCCCCGGCGAGCCCGGCCAGGGCGGCGAAGAACACCCCGTCCCGCACCGTGCCGGACGCCCAGGCGCGCCGGTGCAGCAGCAGCACCAAAGGCAGCCAGCACAGGGACGCGAAGATGTTGGGCTGGGCGTCGGCCTGGAACGGCAGGTAGCCGCAGAACGCGAACAAGGTGGCACCCAGCACCGCCGCCAGCCGCGACGGGCGCTCGCCGCGCAGCAGCAGCAGGTGCATGAAGGTCGCCGCCAGCGCGAAGTGCAGCAGCACGAAGGCGTCGCACAGCGCGATCCCGTCCAGCCCGAGCAGCCAGGTCGGGGGATAGAAGGGTGCTGGCTGCAGCTCGCCCGCGAAGCTGGTGCCGGCCTGGGTGCCGAACTCCCACAGCACGAGGTGGCCGTGACGGGCGGCGCGGGCCACGTCCAGCAGCCAGGGATAGCTTTGCAGCGATGAATTGCCGAAGTCGAAGAAGGTGCAGTCGCCGTTGAACGCTTGGACGAACAGCAGCAGGGCCGCGGTGCCGTAGGCCAGGAACAGGACGACGGGGCGGAGCGGCGTCGACATCGGCATCGGCATCGGCAAGCGGGGAGTCATCGACGCCGGTATGGCGCATTCCGGCGGGCGACGCAGGGGGTCGGGTTCCGCCGGAAAGCGTTTGCGGGCATCGTGGGGACGGCAACAAGCGCCGGGAGGAACGGGATTTGGCAGCGGCGACCGTGTTCATCGATGGCGAGGCGGGCACCACGGGGCTCGGGATCAGGCGCCGCCTCCAGGCGCTGCCGGTCGAGCTGCGGTCGGTGGAGGCGGCCATGCGCAAGGATGCGGGCGCACGGCGGGCGCTGATGGAGGAAGCGGATCTGGTGGTGCTGTGCCTGCCGGACGCGGCATCGCGCGACGCCGCCGAGCTGGCGGCGGGCCTGCACCGGCCTCCGCGGCTGCTGGACGCCAGCACCGCGTTCCGCACCCATTCGGACTGGGTATACGGCTTTCCGGAGATGACGCGCGGCCAGGGGGAAGCGATCGCGCACGCCCAGCGCGTATCCAATCCCGGCTGCTATCCGACCGGGGCGATCGCGCTGCTGCGGCCGCTGATCGAGGCGGGGCTGCTGCCGGGCGACCATCCGGTCGCGGTCAACGCGGTGAGCGGCTATTCGGGCGGCGGCCGCGGCATGATCGAGGCGCACGAGCAGGAGGGCGGCCCGGGCTTCACGCTGTATGGGCTGGACCTCGAGCACAAGCACGTGCCGGAGATCAAGGTGCAGGCTGGGCTGACGCGCCGCCCGATCTTCGTGCCGTCGGTGGGGCACTTCCCGCAGGGCATGATCGTGTCGATCCCGCTGCATCTCGACGGGCTTCCGGGCCACGTGTCGGGCGCCGACCTGCATGCGGCGCTGGCGGATTGGTATCGCGGCTCGGCCCGGATCTCGGTGCTGGACGCGGCCGGGCCGGTGGTGCTGCCGGCGGACGCCCTGGCCGGAAGCGACGTGATGGAGCTGCGCGTGCATGCCCATGACGGCTATCGGCACGCCCTGCTGACCGCGCGCCTGGACAACCTCGGCAAGGGCGCGTCCGGGGCGGCGGTGCAGAACATCGCCCTGATGCTGGGCCTGCCGGCGCCGCCGCTTGACGGGTGAGCGCGCGGGAAAGGCGGCGAAAGCATGGGCGCGTGGGGATGAGCCGGCGCTGGCTGCAGGGGGTGGTGGCGCTGCTCGGCCTGGTGCCGGTGTTGGCGGGGCTGTCGGGCGTGCTGCTCGGCGCCGCCATGACCGGGCCGGCGCCGAACGCCCTGTCCAGCGGCCTCGACAGCCATGTCCGCTACCTCTCCGGGCTGCTGCTGGCGATCGGCCTCGGGTTCTGGAGCACGATCCCGTCCATCGAGCGCCGTTCCGCCCGCTTCCGGCTGTTGACGGCGCTGGTGGTGGCAGGCGGGCTGGGACGGCTGCTGGGCGTGCTGCTGCACGGCGTGCCGCCGGCACCCATGCTGGGCGGGCTCGTGATGGAGCTGGCGGTGACCCCGCTGTTGTGCGCGTGGCAGTCGCGGGTTGCCGTCGACCGGCGGTGACGGAACGCGGGTGGTCGGGTCTCGAAGTGGTGGAGCCGCCCTGGACGCAGGGGCGCTTCCGGAAGCCTGCTCGTTGGCCGACATGATGCACGGGTTTCCCCGTGACGGCACCGGTCAGTGTCGCGGCGAGGGGGCTCGGGTTCCGCCAGGCTCTGGCCTTGTCGGCGTGCGCGAGGCAAGGTCGGCGGGCGCGGGACGCTGTCGCCGGGCTGGTCCTGCCCCGCGCACACCATGGCAGGGCGGCAACATCGATTTCGGAGCCATGGTGTCGTCCAGCAGCATCCTCATCGGCTCGATCGTCCCGGTCTCGATCGTCCGAGGCCTGATCGTCCCGGTTCTGGTCGTTCTCGGTCTGGTCGCCCCGGGTGCGGCACGGGCCGACACGCTGGTTTCGGTGCGGCCGGGCGTCGCCTGCACGTCCGCGGACGCGCTCGCGCGGCTCACGCGGCCGGACGGCAGCAGCCGCAGCGCGCCGGCGAACGCCACCGCCGATGCCCGGGAAACCGCGCGCCGCGGCGGATGCTTTCCGTTCGGGCCGGGCATGACGGTGTATGCGCATTCGATCCGGCGCCAGACCAGCATCGTCACCGCTCATGCGATGGGCGATCCGGGTCCGCTGACGGTTTACGTGGCGAACATCGATTTCGAACGGGCCGCGGCATCCGGCGGTCGTGGCGCGGGCCTGCCCGGGTCTCGGCCGCCGGTCCCGCAAGGCATGGCTGCGGCGCCGCCAGCGGATCGACCGGCCGCCAGGGCCGGGGCGGGCGGCACGCGTCGGAGCCTGTCCAGCGGGCTGCTGTCGCTGGGGATGACGACGCGCGACGCCAAGCGCCGACTGGCCGGCATTTATACATTGTTCGACCTCGCCGGGTCGGGCGAGGGCCGGGACGCCGGGTTTGTTGCGGAAAGGCGGGACCAGAGCGACCGATACGAGGTGCACAGCCGTGACGGCACGGTGTTCCTGGTGATGCATGCCGTCCGGTTCAGGCGCGGCCGCCAGCCGGTCCTGTCGGCGCTGGTCGATCGCCTGCTGGCGCGCTACGGAACCGGTCCCACCCTTGTCACCTTGCCAGGTGCTGCCGCCGCCGCGCCGTCGATACCGCCGCAGCCCGGCTGGCAGCGCGACTGGATCGGCCATCCGGTGGTCATGGCCCTGCGCGACAGCCTGGAGGACGCGACCCGGAACGCCGGCGGCCTGGCCCGCTGCGCGCAGCAGATAGCGCTGCTCGACCCGTCCGACACCGGTGACACGCTGCCCACGGACGGGCGGGTGGGCGGTTCGGATCCGAACGCGCCATCCTGCGGCAGGGAGGTGCTGGTCCGGCTGGAGCCGGGCACCGTGCCGGGCGTGGTCGGACGGCTGCTGGTCATCCTGGCCGACCAGCCGGTGGGGTTTTCGACCGGGCCGGATGCGGCGCTGGCGGGATCAACGGTGCGCTAGCATCCCGGTTCGGGGGTTGTGCCTGTACCGGATTTTTCGGGCGATGGAGCCGGCGGCTCGCCGTGGTTCGGCCCCCTGATGGGCGTCAGTCCGGCTGCACCGGCGGCGCATAGGCCGAACCGTCCTCCGCGCGGGCGGGGTGGAGCAGGTAGTGGGGTTGCTCGGGCCTCGCGATCACCGCGAACTCGCGTGCCAGGCGGTGCAGGCCGTCGCGGAGCTGCGGTCCGCTCACGGCGAGGCCATGGCCCGACAGCAGCAGCTCCGGCTCCAGCGCCGCCAGGGTCGAGGCGGACCGGTGCGCCGCCGCCCAATCCTGGGTGAAATACATCGGCGGGCCGTGCAGCTCGGTGCGCGCGGTGAGCACGGCATAGGCGGATTCCTGCGCGGTGGTGATTACGGCGTCGGCCGCGAGCAAGGTGCGGTCAGACTCGCGCCACAGCGACACGTGCCCGACGGAATGGCCGGGCGTGTGGATCCAGCGCCAGCCGTCCAGGTGCGGCACCGTGCCGTCCTCGGCCAGCGCCTGCAGCCGGCTGCCGAGCGACGCCGGCCCGCGTGGATAAAGCAGCGAGATGCGCGACATCAGGCCGCCGCCGATGCTCGGGTCGGGCGGCGGGTAGGACGCGCTGCCGTCAAGATAGGGATGCTCCAGCCGGTGCGCATACACCGGGGCGTCCCAGCGCTCGGCCAGCGCTTCGGCGGCGCCGACGTGGTCGAAATGCCCATGCGTCAGCACGATGGCGGCTGGGCGCGACACGCCGAACCGGTGCACCGCGGCGGCCTGGATCTCGGTTTCCGAGTCCGGCAACCCGGCATCGACCAGCACCCAGCCACGGTCCGGAGCGCCGGCCGGGCCGAGAAAGGCCACGTTGACCAGGGTAAGGCGGCGATAAGCGAGGTCCGGGCGCAGCTCGACAACGCCGCTGCCGGTATCGGTTCCGGTGACGCTGTCCGCATCGATCGGGATCTGCTGGGCCATCGGGCGCTCCGTGGGCGAGGTGCCGCTGTGCGGGGAGGGGTGGACCCCACACGCGACGCAGGCGTGCGGGTTCCCGTCCGGGAACTCCGGGCAGGCCGGGTTCAAGGTTCGAGCGCGATCCGGCTGATCTCGAACCCGCGCAGGCGGGTGTCGGCATCAAGCTGGTGCAGCAGCGGCATGGCGCCGTCCAGCACGAGCGTCACGTCCAGCGGCTGCGGGAAGGCAGCCGGCGCGCAGCCCAGCTTCAGCACGAAGCGTTGGATACCGGCACCCGGGATGGTCAGCTGCCGGTCCAGGCAGCCGGGTGCGGAAACGTGCAGGTGGCGTAGGCCGGCGCCGGGGGGAAACAGCTCGGACCAGAAGGCGGCGTCCAGCACCAGGTGCATCTGGCCGCTCCGGGCCAGCAGGACGTGGCTGCGCGGCTGGACCCAGGCCCAGCCGCCGGCCGAAGGATACCAGCCGCCGCCGCGCGCCACCGGATCGGTGGCGGCGTCGAAGCCGGCGGCCGGCGGCGACGGGTCGCGTGCCGGCCGCTCCGGGTCCACCGACACGATCCGGTAGACCGACGCCGCCGGGGTATCGAGCAGCGGCAGGAGGGTGGCCGTTGTTTCGACCTGGAGCAGGTCGTTGCCGCCGATGGTGCGCATCGGGCCGTCCACCAGAAGGAACTTGTGCGGCAGGGCGTTGATCCGCTGCGGCGACCAAAGGTCGAAATTCATCACCGTGCGGCCGGAAAACAGCGACAACACCGGCGCCTGCCACCAGCCGGCGCCGAAGAACACGGAGTCGGCGGGCAGGCGGCGCATCAGCGCGACGGCGCGTTCGATCTGCGCATCGGTTGCGGCCGGATCCTGGTTCCACAGCACGCGCAGGCCGGTTCCGAGCAGTCCCAGCTGCGGCATCAGCAGCAGGACCACCAGCAACGCCCGGGTGCGGGTGAGGCGGCCGGGCAGCAGGATGGCGACCAGGCAGGTTTGCAGCAGCAGGGCCGGCAGGATGCGTCGCAGCCAGATCATGCCGGCCGGTGCCAGCATCAGCCACCAGCAGAAGGTGGCCAGGGTGGACAGAAGCAGCGCAAACGTCACCAGCCGGGTTGCCCGGGGCGCCGGGCGTCGCAGCCGCCAGATCGCGGCGATGCCGGGCAGGATCAGCCAGCACGCGAGAAGCGGCGCCGGAACGCCGACCTGTCCGGACAGGATACGGAGACGGGTGCCCAGCCTGCCCAGCAGCGGGCCGGGCAGCAGCGAAACGTTGGTGCTGCCGGATTGCAGCGCGACCTGGCCGAGCTGGAGCTGCCACCACAGGCGCCAGGCGCCAATGCTGCCGAGCACAAGCAGGCGGAACAGCTCCCAGCCGGCGAGCGGCAACATCAGGCCGGCCAGGAGGGCCGCCATACCGGGGAGCCGCCGGCCCCGCGGCTCAACGGCAGCGAAGGCGGCGCACATCGTCGCGGCGGGGACCACCGGGATCAATGTCGCGGTCTTGGTCAGCACGGCGAGGCCGAACAGCAGCCCGGACAAGCCGAACAGTTGGACCGGCCGGCGTGGATGCCCGGTCGCGCGGGCGGCGGACAGAAGGGCGGCCAGCATCCAGCA
>CAXSHC010000038.1:2395-14629 GCA_964236745.1 uncultured Acetobacteraceae bacterium | reverse complement strand
GCGCAGCTGGAGCCTGGACAGCTGGCTCGCCGTGCCGCGGCGCGAACCGGTGCTGGTCCGCCTGGCGCTGCGCGTGTCGCCCGCCGGTCCCGACGGCCTGCGCCTGCTCCGGGTGGTGAACGGGAGCGGCGTCGACGCGCCGCTGCCGACGCGGATCGCGCTCGGAACCCCTTGCGTGGCGTCCGACGGCGCCGGTCCCTACCGGCTGGACCGCGACGCGCCGGTCGCGACCCTGGAACGCCAACAACAGGGGTTGCTCCACGCCCACGCCGCGATCGTGGTCGGCTGGACCCGCTGTTCCACGCCTGAGCACGTGCTGGCGTCCCGGTAGTTTGTTGCGCTAACGTTTCAAGCAGCGATCGGCTGCCCGAGGATGCCAGCCCACCGCGCTTGGGAGCGACGCATGATCGACCGGGTGGCGGTGCGCGGCTGGCTCATCCTGTTCGTCTCCTTGTCGGGCTCGGCGGCACTGGCCTGCGGACCTGGCTTTCCCTGGCAGCTGCTCGACAACCGCGAGCAAACGCTTCGGGACCTTCCTGTCGACAGCTTCGCGTTCGGTGCAGCACGCCTGGTGCCGAAGCCGGCGCTGCGCTTGCCGCAGCCGTTCGCAAAGGATGGTGCGGACCCGCCGACAACCGAGTCGGAAGAGCGCCCAACCTTGTCGGCGTCAAACGCGGCGCTGGTTTACACCATGCGTCGGCAACCCGACGTCGAGGCGGCCGAGGCGGTTGGACGCCTGCTGCCGGACGGGGTGCGGCTTTACGTCGCAAGAGCGGTCGCCTTCGGGCACGGCGACTGCGCCGGTGCCGCCGACCGCTTCCGACGGGTGCTGGCCCTGCCGGCATCCTCCAAACCGGACCGGACGTTGTGGGCGGGCTTCATGCTGGGCCGTGCGCTGGCGGCGTGTGGCGATGATGCGGCCGCCGCGACCGCCTTCCAGCGTGTCCGCGCCCAGGTTGATGGGGGCGCCGCCGACCCGCTCGCACTGGCACTCGCGAGCCTTGGCGAGGAAGCGCGGCTGTCGCTGCGGGCGAGCGGGCTGCCGATGAACAACGAAATGTCGGGACGAGATGACCCGGGCGTTGTCGCGGTCGCACGCCTGCACCGGGCGGTGACGCTGTATGCCGAGCAGGCCGCGCTTGACGACCAAAACGGCATCAACTCCCTGCAGCTGGTGGCGGAAGCCTTGTTGTCGGACAAGCCGGATGCGGTTGCCTGGCTGGCGGCGGTTGTTCGGGACCGGCTTCTGTGCCGCCTGCTCGTGCTTTACGCCTTGTCCGCAACCGGTCCGGCTCCGCAGAGCATGTTCGAAGCCAATGACCGGGACGTGCTGTTCTATGACGCCCCGTTCTTTCCGAACCTTTCGCCGGAGCGGTTCGAGGACCGCGTGCTGAGCCGGTTGTCGAAGGTCATGACCACCGGCGAGGAGCTGAACGGGCTGGATGCCGGCCGGCTGGCGGCACTGGCCTATCTGGAAGGCAGCTACGATCTTGCCGGGCAGTTCGCGGCGAAGGCAACCGGCCCACTGGCGGCTTGGATCCGGGCCAAGCTGTCCTTGCAACGGAACGACCTGCGCGCCGCCGGCTTCGCCTATGACGCGGCGGTGCGGGAGCTGGCGACGCATCCGGACGCCATGACCGTTGAAGCCGCCGGGCGCGTTCGGGCCGAGGCCGGTATCGTCACCCTGGCGCGCGGCGACTTCCAGCAGGCGATGACGATCCTGTACCCTCTTGCCGACACCTACTGGGGAGATATCGCCTATCTCGCGGAGCGGGTGCTGACCACGGACGAACTGCGACGTTTCGTGGCCGCGAACGTGCCTCAGGTGCGGCCGTCGGCGGAGCGCAACGCCACGGGCTGGGATCCGGCACGCGCGCTGCGAGAGCTGCTGGCGCGGCGATTGATGCGGAACGGGCGGTGGGCGGATGCGACTGCCACCTTCACGATGACGGAGGAGCGTCGGGAGGCTGCCGCCTATGCGGACGCCCTCTTGCGGTCACAATGCGCTTTTTGGCGCACCGACCGGGCACGGGGTGCCTGGAACGCGGCGTTGATCGCCCGGCAACACGGCCTGGAACTGTTCGGCACCGAGCTTGACCCTGACCAGCACGCCGTGGATGGCCAATACGAGCGCTTATGGCCCGTCGCGCCCGCCGGCCGGCGTCCTGGTCACGGCCAACGAGCGCTGGCGCTATGCCGATAGCGCCGTGGTGCCGGACCGGCGCTTCCATTACCGCTTCCTGGCGGTGGAAAACGCGGAACGCGCGGCCGACGCCTTGCCGGCGCGGTCGCAGGCGTTCGCGGTCGTGCTGTGCCGTGCCGCCGGCTGGATGTTCCAAAGCGACGACGAGGCGGAAGCGTTCCGGCTCTACAAGCGCTACACGGCGTTTGGCGCGATCGTGCCCTTCGCCACGCGGTTCGGCTATGGCTGCCCGGCGCCGGACTTCGACGCGGCGGCGCGGCTGCGCTGGAGGGAGCCTGTGTCCCGGGCCGCGTCGGCGCTGCGCCGGCACCGCCGGCCGGTCGCCGGGGCAGGGGTCGCGCTGGCCGCCTTGACGGCAACGGTTGCGCTGATCCGTCGGCGGCACCGCGCTTGACGCTTGTCCGGTGCGGCGCCACCTGTCGAATCGCGGCCTGTTCCGCCGCGCGGACGCACGGAGCCCCATGTCCACCCGAGTGCTGATCGACCACCGCAGTGCAGGCGCCGTGCCGGCGCCGCGCCATCCGGAAAAGGCGCACCGCCCGGACAACCCTATCCTGCGCAAGCCGGACTGGATCCGGGTCAAGGCGCCGACCCATCCGGTGTACCACGAAACGCGTACGCTGATGCGCGACAAGAAGCTGGTCACGGTGTGCGAGGAGGCCGCCTGCCCCAACATCGGCGAGTGCTGGTCGCAGCGTCACGCCACCATGATGATCATGGGCGAGATCTGCACCCGCGCCTGCGCCTTCTGCAACGTGCGCACTGGGCAGCCGGACGCGCTGGATGCGGGCGAGCCGGATCGTGTGGCGGACGCGGTGGCGGCGCTGGGGTTGCGCCACGTGGTGATCACCTCCGTTGACCGCGACGACCTTGCCGATGGTGGTGCGGCGCACTTCGCCGCGGTGATCGGCGCGATCCGCGCGGCCTCGCCCGGCACCACCATCGAGATCCTCACCCCGGACTTCCTGCGCAAGCCGGGCGCGCTGGAAGTGGTGGTGGCCGCCCGCCCGGACGTGTTCAACCACAACCTGGAAACCGTGCCGCGGCTCTACGCCACCATCCGGCCGGGCGCGCGCTACTACCAGTCGGTGCGCCTGCTCGACCGGGTCAAGCAGCTGGACCCGGCGATCTTCACCAAGTCCGGCATGATGGTGGGCCTGGGCGAGGGCCGACCCGAGGTGCTGCAGGTGATGGACGACCTGCGCGTGGCGGAGGTCGATTTCCTCACCCTCGGCCAGTACTTGCAGCCCAGCGTGAAGCATGCCGCCGTGGACCGGTTCGTGACGCCGGACGAGTTCGCCGACTATGCCTCGATGGCGCGCGCCAAGGGGTTCCTGCAGGTGAGTGCGACGCCGCTGACCCGGTCGTCCTACCATGCCGATGCCGATTTCGCTGCACTTCGCGACGCGCGTGCGGCACGCTTGGCAGCCTCGCGCGTAGCATCCTGATGCCGACCCACGCAGAACGCCGCCTGATCCCCTACACCGCCGAGCAGCTGTTCGACATGGTGGCCGACGTGGGTCGCTATCCGGAGTTCCTGCCCTGGTGCACCGGTGCCCGCGTGCGCAGCCACACCGACACCGAGCTCGTGGCGGACATGAGCATCGGCTTCGGACCGTTCCGGGAAACTTTCACCAGCCGGGTGGCGCTGGACCGGCCGCGCACGGTGCGCGTGCGCTACGAGAAGGGCCCGTTCCGCTACCTCAACAACGTGTGGACCTTCACCCCCGACCCGCGCGGCTGCCTGGTCGACTTCTTCGTCGAGTTCGAGTTCCGTTCGCGACTGCTGCAGGCGGCGATCGGCGTGGTGTTCAACGAAGCGGTCCGGCTGATGGTGGGTGCCTTCCTGAAACGCGCGCACGACATCTACGGTCCGCCCGCACGTCCGGCGGCGCTTGCGGCGTCACCTGCCGTGGCTGCGGATCCGGCACCCGCCCGCTGATTTTTCAGGTCGATGTCTCGGTTTATACGACTGTGGCGCAACTGCCACGGCAAGCGTTCGTTGCTCGGTCGTGTCAGAGCGTCTGCCGACGACGCTTTCTCGTTGCCTCAAGCTCTGTCGGTCGTGACAGAAAAAGGAACCTCCATGAAGTCGATCCTGAGTGCCTCTCTCTGCACGGCTGCCCTGGCCTTCGCCGTTCCTGCCATGGCTCAGACCGACACCAGCAAGCCCATGCACCATCACCGCCATCATTCGAGCCGCATGGACCACATGCAGGGCCCGAAGACCCGCTCCAAGAGGGCGGGCGACCCGACCACCGAGGATCTGAACGCAAAGAGCCTCGCCGCCGCGCGTGGCGGCAACGCCCCGGCGACCGGCGACAACACCACGCCGATGAGCACGCCGTCCTCCAGCACCGCTCCAGGAACCGGCATGTCGGCTCCGTCCAGCTCCAGCATGGCGGCTCCGTCCGGTTCTGGCATGGCGGCTCCGTCCGGTTCTGGCATGGCGACGCCGTCCGGCTCCGGTATGGCAACCCCGTCCAGCATGCCGCCGGCAGACGGCGCGCCGTCCTCGGGTAGCGCTGGAACCACCACTCCGTCGAACGCGCCGGGCGGGCAGTAAGTCTTTACCCGGGAGGCTGGTATCCGCCGGCCTCCCATCGCTCACGAAACGTTCATCGTCGCTTAAGCTTTTCCTGATCAACTATGTGTGTTCGAGGCTTCTGGCCGGGAACTCGCAGCTAGTCGGGTTGACCCCGATGTAATCAGGAAGGCGATCCAGATGCGTATGGTCCTCAACATCAGCGCCGTCCTGCTTTGCGGCACCCTTGCTGGCTTGTCTTCCCTGGCGCAGTCGGCGCCATCGCGTGCCGCCTCGGTGACGACTACCTTGCCGCCGATGTTGTCGCAGCAAGCTGATCCCAGCAATGTTCAGCTGCGCCACGTGGTGGGCAGCGTCGAGGCGCACTGTGCCGCCGCCAACACCGCCCACGATGGCCACCTGACACGGCAACAAGTGGAACAGGCAGACTGGCCACGCGTGGCCAAGCATTTCAGCGAGATCGACACCGACAACAAAGGCTGGATCAGCGCCGGGCAGATCCACGCCTTCAACCGGTCGCACCACAAGCACCGCGTCGCCTAGCTCCGTTTTCCATCAACCGGTAGGCAGGTCGCTTCCTAGCAGGTCCAGCGCGAGACGGACGGAGGCTTCCCGCACCTCGCGCCGATCTCCCGGCAGGATGGCGTGCTCGGTTCGGGGCGGGTGCCCGTTGCGTGCCAGCCCGAACCAGACCAGGCCAATGGGCTTGGTTGCGGTGGCGCCACCTGGCCCGGCGATCCCGGTGATGGACACCGCGAGGTCGGCTCCGCTTCGTGCCAACGCCCCTTCCGCCATGGCTGCCGCGACCTCCCGGCTGACCGCCCCGACCCGGTCCAGCAGGATGATCTCCACCCCGAGCAGCCTGTGCTTCATCTCGTTGGAGTAGGTCACAAACCCACCCTGCACCACGCCGGACGAGCCGGGATGGTGCGTCAGCGCCGCCGTCACCAGACCGCCGGTGCAGCTTTCGGCGGTGACGACGCGAAGCGAGGCGGCCTTCAACCGGTGCAGCAGCCGTTTCGCACGTTCCAGCGTGTCCTCGTCGATCATCGGTCCCATCCCAGCGCCCACCGCGCCACGAGCAACAACGCTGCTCCCGCAAGGCCGGCCACGATGTCGTCGCCCATCACGCCCAACGCGTCATGGCGCCGGTCGAGGCGACCGATCGGGCCGGGCTTGCCGATGTCGAGCACGCGGAACACCACGAAGGCTGCTCCCAGCCCGATCGCGAGGTGGGTCCCGTGCAGCGGCGGCAGGCGCGGCAGGCCGATCAACCCGAGCAGCGTGATCCACAACCCCGCCACCTCGTCGATCACGATCCAGCCATGGTCGGCGCCGCCGCCGGCCCGCTGCACCACGACGATGCCGCCGACGCTCGCCACCAGGATGGCGGCGCACAACAGCCAGGGTGCCTGAAGCAGCGCCCAGCCGAACGGCAACGCTGCCAGAGTTCCAACCGTGCCCGGTGCGCGTGGCGCGAAGCCGACACCGCCGAAGCTTGCCGCCAGCCGCGCCCAGCGCGATCCGGTCACGTGCCCGAGGCCGGTCCGGCGCGATAGATCACCGCGTTTTCCATCACCCGCTGCACGTAGTTGCGGGTTTCGGCATAAGGGATCTCCTCGATCCAGTCGATCATGCCGTCCTGGCGGTCGACCCCGGGAACTGGCGCCCGCGCCGGGTCGTTCGCCGCCAGCCACTGGTCGACCCGGTGCGGCCCGGCGTTGTAGGCCGCCACCGCGTACGGCACCACGCCGCCAAATCGAGCCAGCAGGGTGTGGAGATAGGCGGTTCCCAGCATCATGTTGGCGTCCGGATCGAAAAGAATCGCGACGCTTGCCGCGAGGTCCGGCCGCCCGGCGGCGCGCGCAGTGTCGCGAGCGGTGCCGGGGGTGATCTGCATCAGGCCGCGCGCCCCGGCTGGACTGGCAGCCTGCGGATCAAAGCTGCTTTCCTGCCGCATCACCGCCAGCGCCAGTCCCGGCGGCAGGTTGACGGCGGGCGGGGTGAACGGTTCCGGCCAACCGGATTGGCGCAGCACCAGGCCGTGCCGACCGCCTGCCCGCGCGATCGCCACCGCCACCTCCGGCAGGCCGAGCCGGTCGGCCAGGGAAGCGGCCAGGGCGTGCGCGGTGTCAGTGGTCGCCATCGCGTCGAGGCGGAGCAAAAAGGCGCCTGCGTGCCTGCGGTCGTTCCAGGCCACCAGCAGCTCCGCCGCCCGTGCCAGCTCCAGCCCGGCGAACCGGATCGCTTCCGCCTGCGTCCAGGAGGGATCGTGCAGCTGTCGAAGATGGTCGGCGACCGGATCCGCGTCCGATGCCGCAAGCGACGCGGGGCCGGGTGCTTGCGGCTGCAGCCGGGCGGCCGCGAGCTGCCCATAGAAGGTGGTCGGGTAGGCCGCCGCCTGCGTGAACGCCGTCGCGGCCCCGGACGCGTCGCCGCGCGCCAAACGCGCCCGTCCGGTCCAGTAGGCGCCGCGGCTGCGCGTGATCACGGCGGCCGCGGCTTGCAGCGGGGCGAACCGCGCCTCGGCGCCCACCGGGTCATGCAGGCGCCGCAATGCGATCCAGCCGGCCAGGAAGTCGGAGTCGAGCTGCGGTCCCGGCTCGACCTGCATCCGGTCGTCCGCCACCACGAACGCGTCGGCATCGCGGTGTTGATCCAGCAGATTCCGGGACAAGGCGTCGCGCTCGGTCCAGAACGCCGCCAGCCGGTTCTGGCCGGTCCGCGCTTCCGCCGTCGTTCCCTCGCCGTGCCAGAGCGATACGGCGTCGTCGATGCGGTCGTTGCGGCGCAGCCAGCGTGCCAGCTCGAGCACCAGCACCGGATCGCGCGCGTCGTCGGCCGGCAGCGATGCCGCGATCGAGGCGGCGTCCGGGGCGTTGCGTCGCAGCGCGAGCCGGGCGGCGGCCAGGGGCTGGCGCGGCGATGGCAGAAGCAACAAGGTGCGGCCGGCCGCCTCGGTGTTGCCGGCCCATTCGAGGCGGTCGAAGCGGCGCTGCTGGTCATCCGCCGTCAGGAACCGCCCCCAGACGCGAAGAAACGCCGCTGCCTGGTCCGGCTTGTCGATGCCGTGCACCCAGGCGGCGCGTGCCGTGGCCACCAGCGCCGGCGGCACCGCGTCCGGCAGCCCGGCGGTGGATCCGGCCGTAAAGGAAGCAAAGATCCCGGCGCAGCGAAGCAGGGATGCGGCGGAACCGGCGCCGAGGTTGCCGCACGCAGCGCCGAGTGCCACCGGGTCGGTTTCCGCAGCGATCGCCTGGTCCAGCCGCTGTTGCAGCAACGCGCGGTTCGGCCAGGTGGGGTTCTGCGCCAGGAACCGGGCGATCTCGCCAACCGAGCCGCCGCCGGGCATGAGCAGGCGCAGGTAGATCGACAGCCGCGCCGCCACCGGGTCGTCCCGGTCCGCCGCCGCGTCGCGTGTCACGGCAGCGGGGGCCGCCTGTGCCGCCGCCATCCGCGCCCCGGTGGAGGCGGGCGTGGTGCTGCCGGCACAGCCGGCCAGCGGGAGGACGATCGCGAGCAGCAGGCGGCGCCGTGTCCGCGCATCGGTTCCGGGTGGCGTCGGAAGGCGGAAGCGGATTGTCATCGGGGTCGGGCCCCAGCATCCCGCGAACCGGTGCGCGCGGCAAGAGCATGCCTGTTCCAGCCCGGGCCAAGCTGGTCTAGAACGAACGCCGTCGCCTGCCGGCCGAACAGCCGAGGCAGACAGATCCGGCCGAACGCCGTCGGACTGGAGCAAACCATGTTCAAGGGCTCGATCGTCGCCCTCCTGACCCCCATGCAGCCGGACGGCGCCCTGGACGAGGACGCGTTCGAGCGCCTGATCGGCTGGCAGATCGAGGCCGGCACCAGCGCGATCGTGCCCACCGGCACCACCGGGGAAAGCCCGACCCTGACGCACCAGGAGCACCGGCGGCTGATCGAGCTCGCGGTGCGCGCGGTGTCGGGCCGCGTTCCCGTGCTGGCCGGAACCGGGTCCAACAGCACCGCCGAGGCCATCGCCACCACCCGCCACGCCAGGCAGGCCGGAGTGGACGGCGCCCTGGTGGTGACGCCGTACTACAACAAGCCGACGCAGGACGGGCTCTACCGGCACTACATGGCGATCGCGGATGCGGCGGATCTGCCGATCATGATCTACAACATCCCCGGACGCAGCGTGATCGACATGTGCGTCGAGGCCATGGCGCGGCTGGCGCGGCATCCCAACATCGTGGGGGTGAAAGATTCGACCGCCAACCTGCTCCGCCCGCTGCAGATACGCCGCGCGTGCGGCCCCGACTTCTGCCAGCTGTCCGGCGAGGACGGCACAGCGCTCGCATTCAACGCCGCCGGCGGATCGGGCTGCATCAGCGTGACCGCCAACGTGGCACCCGCCTTGTGCGCCGCCATGCAGGCGTCATGGGACCGCGGCGAGGTCGGGGCGGCGATGGCGCTGCAGGACAGGCTGCTGCCGCTGCACGACGCCTTGTTCCTGGAAAGCAATCCGGCACCGGTGAAGTATGCGGCCAGCCTGCTGGACCGGGCGGGCGAGTTCTGCCGCCTGCCGCTGGCCCCGCTGCGCGACGAGACGCGCGCCGCGGTGCGAACGGCGATGGAGGAGGTCGGCCTGCTCGGCTGACGCACCCATGGCAAAGGACAAGAAGAAGAGCGGGATGATCTCGCACGGCATCGCGGCGCAGAACCGCAAGGGCCGGTTCGACTACACCATCAAGGAAACGGTGGAAGCCGGGATCGTGCTCAAGGGCCCGGAGGTGAAGAGCCTGCGCCTGGGACGCGCCACCCTGACCGAGGCCTACGCCGCCGAGCGCGACGGGGCGGTGTGGATGTTCAACTGCTACATTCCCGAATACCAGGGCGGGGTGCTGTCGCGGTTCGAGCCCAAGGCGCCGCGCAAGCTGCTGCTTCACCACAAGCAGATCGACAAGATGCTGGGCGAGGTGAAGAAGAGCGGCTACACGCTGGTGCCGCTCGACATCCACTTCAACGAGAAGGGTGTCGCCAAGGTGACGCTTGGCGTGGGCGAAGGGCGCAAGAACGCGGACAAGCGGCATGCCATCGCCGCGCGCGACTGGCAGCGCGACAAGGCAAGGCTGCTGCGCGACCGGGGCTGACGATCCTCCCACTGCGGCGGGCTGGATCCTTTCACCATCGCGTTGGAACGGAACCCGCGGCCCGGCTGGCTGGTTTGGTTGGCGACGTTGCTGTCCGGCAGCGTGCATCAACTCAGCAGGATCCATCCATGCCGCAGTTCGACGCCACCATCAAACACTTCAAGGACGGCGTGAAGGGTTTCACCATCAGCGCCGCGACCAAGAATATCGAGGGCTGGGAAGAAACCCTGGGCAAGCTTGATGCCCCGGGAGTCAAGGGCATCATCCGCGACCTCGAAAGCCTGAAGAAGCATCTGCATGCCAAGGAACTCGACGGCGAAGCGATCCGGAAGCTGATCGCCAAGCTCGGCACGGAGACCGTGACCATCGCCGGCAAGGCAGACAGTAAGAACGCCGACAAGGTGCGTGCGCTCGGCGAGGCGCTGACGCAGGCATCCGAGACCACCGAGCCGACAGCAGGGTAGGCTTCCTGCGAACGCTTCGGGTCCGGATGCGAGCCATCCGGACCTGTTCCGACGCAGCCCACCGAACGTAGGAATTGCCGCGTTCGGCAGGAGGACCGGCAGATGAGCTTCGTGCACTACCATCTTGGCATCGAGACGACGCTGCCGGGCGAAACGGAAACGATCGACAGCATCGTCACCTCCATGCAGAACGAGACGGTCAAGGTCGCGGCCGGCAAGACCGGTCGAGCGTTGCGGGCATCGCATGCCAAGACTAGCGGCGTGCTCAAGGGCATGCTCGTGGTCCATGCCGGGCTGACATCGGCGCTCCGGCAAGGGTTGTTCGCGCAACCGGGGTCATACCCGGCGCTGGCACGTTTGGCGCAAGGCCCGGGCGAGCACCTGTCGGATCGGATCTCAACCCACCGGGGGCTGTCGCTGAAGCTGTTCGGCGTTGCAGGTCCGAAAATCGACGGCCACGCGGAGGACACCCAGGATTTCGTTCTGGCTACCGGTCCGGTGTTTCCGGACGCCGATGCGGCTGCTTTTCTCAAGAGCATGCGCCAGATCGAGGCGGTTTCCGGCGGTCACGAGACGCTCAAGACGGTCGTGTCGACTACCGCGCGCACCTTGAACGCAGTTAAGAGGGCGGTGACGGGGAACGACGTCCCCCGACTGGACTTTTTTGGTCACGCACCGCTGCATCCCCTCGCGGAAAGCTATCATAGCCAGGCAGCGATCCGGTACGGCGACCACGTCGCCAAGATCGCCCTGTTCCCGGTATCGGCGGAGCAGACAGCGCGATCGGGCGAGACCTTGGATCCAGGTGCTGATCCCAATGTGTTCCGCAACGCGACGATGTCGTACTTCCGTGACCACGACGCGGTGTTCGAGTTGCGTGTGCAGCTCTGTACCAATCTGGATTCGATGCCGATCGAGGATGCCTCGGTGCCGTGGTCCGAGCAGGACAGCCCGTATGTCACCGTCGCCACCTTGACCCTGCCGCGACAGGACGCGTTGCCCACGGCGCGGGTAAGCTTCGTCGAGGACCGAATGAGCTTCCGTCCGGGTCACTCGCTTGAGACGCACAGGCCCCTGGGTTCGCTCATGCGCGCAAGGCTTGGTGTTTATCCGAAGCTGGCGGCGTTCCGGATGGCGCAGGGCAGGGCGGCGGCGACAGAGCCTTCTACGTTGGAAGAGGTGCCGGACTAGGCATTTCCATCGACGCTGTCAGGGCTAACACGAATCTGCGTTTGGGGCTGGTTATTCATGCCTTGGAGTGAGAGTGCGGCCGGAACAGCCCGGTTTATCCTCACCAACACTGCGACGCGTTCGACATTGTGACCTGCGCCTGGATTTCGTAGCACTTCCACACTGTTTTCTTGAACCAGATCGCCAATGATGCCTCCGTAAACAGGTCAAATTCGACAGAGAAGTCGGAGGAAGGCATCCGGTCCTCGTGGAACCGGATGCGTCAGTTTTTCCTACCGTCGGGCGCCAGCAGCGCATCACGAACATCTGGTGGCAAGACGACAGGCTCGCGATCAAGGCTTGTGTTTGTTCCTTTTCTGCACAGCCTTGTCGACATTGGCGGTAACGGATGTTCAACCCGTAACCACCGTGCCGCTCCACATGCTGAACCAGGCGGTCGGATAGTTCTTGCGGGTCGCCGTGCAGATCACGGGAACGCCCGATCCGTTTCCGGCGGTCTCGTTGGCCTTTCTTCCATCGGTCGCGTAAAGCTGCTGTCCGGCAGTGCAATTTGTCGGAAGGTTTGCCGTTGCGAACATGCCAGCCTGCATGGCTCCCGCGGCCTTCATGTTGCCTGCGCCGTCGACGTGAAACTCGTCGGTGCTTCCGTTCCACCACTGCGCCATGTAGTTCCAGCCGCTGCCATTGAGGCTGTAGCCGACTGCGACACCGTTGCTG
>CAXSHC010000038.1:0-2385 GCA_964236745.1 uncultured Acetobacteraceae bacterium | reverse complement strand
TGGGCTTCAGGGCTAGGTTGTAGTTCGAGCCGTAGATCTGGTTGCCGACGTTGACCACGCCGACCTGGATGTCAAGCATGGCGTCCACGATACCATTTCCCGATGTGATGGGCGGCTGGATCGTCACCGTTCCTTCCAACACGTTCGCAAATCCCAAGCCTGTCGCGGTGACCTGGCCAAGGTAGGCGGACGTATCGGAGTTCGGGCCGCCCTGGAATGTTGTCGAATAAACGCCGTCTTCCTCGCCGACGGCAGCCGTGTTGTCCCACCAGTGCGCCTTGTTCATGTTGATGGCGAGGCCGACCTGCGCGTGTCCGGGACCATTGATACCCGCGCCAACGATGCCCGCGTTGATCGTGGTGGCGGCCTGGAAGCTAGTGCCTGTCAGGTTGACGCTCATGGTCGTCGGCGTGGCGGCCTGCGCCAACACCGGAACTGCGGAAACAGCAAAAATGGCTGCTTTGATAAAGATGTTTTGCATGGTTCCACTCCAAAGCGAGGTGACAAACTCGTTGTCGACGTGGAACGGAATACGATCGTTTCCGCTGCCGAACAATCGTTAAAATGCCGTTACAAAGGGGCATGCGCTTGGCTTCGGCCATCACTGCATGGACATGTCATGCTGGTGGATGAGCAGGCGGCAGAACCGATATCAGGACGTTACGATATCAAACCGTCCAAATCCCTGGCGTTTGGCATGGTCCATTATCTGACACCGTATGAAAAACGCGACTCAGCCTGCATGCTGACGCGCCGAGCGACAGGTTGCCATCGTCTCGGAAACGGTTTGCCGTGGTGGAGCCCTGGGACGACATGCCGTCGTAAATAGCGATCCGCGGCCCGCGGTGCTGACCGCGTTTCACGGTCTGCTTCTCGTTGTTGAACTGCGTGCACCATGTGCAGACCTTGAGGCGGCCATCGCTTACCCGTCAGGTTGTCAAATCACTCTAATGTGAGGAGCGCTGGCTTAAATTCTGGATGGCAGTGCGACCCTGCGCACAACTTCGTGATCACGGAATTGTGATCAAGCCCGCCGGTTCGAGAACGCCCCGATGCCGTCCCAAAGGGTGCTACCGCTGATCGACACAGGGACTGGGAGGCGTCGGGCGATCAGCAGGGTCGGGGCGAGGCACCAGCACCTGGCGACTATCCGGTCGAAGCCCGGCTAGCCACCGCAGGGAACCAGGACGTTGGACACGGGGAAGTCAGCAGCACGGGCCCGGCAGCGATCCTCACGATCCTTATGCTGGTGGCCGGGATCGGGAACATGCCGCAGCTCGCGCTGTCGGTTGGCCCATGGCGTCGACTTGAGCCGACCTGCCGGACCGCCGCCGCCCTTTTCGGTCGTTCAGGCCGGTCGCGCGGCCGCCGATCGCCTCAGGATGCCAGGCGGTCGCGCAGCTCGGCCACCACCGCCTCGAACATCTCCGTCGTCAGAAGCCTTGTGTTCGTGTTGTAGCGGGACACGTGATAGCTGTCGGCCAGCAGCAGCCCGTCGGGCAGGGTCAGCACTTGGCCGTGTTTGAAGGGTTGGCGCGACACCGGTAGGCCGAACGCGCGCAGCACCGCGTTGTGCGCCACCACGCCGAGCGCCAGCACCGCGCGCCTGGCGGTCATGGCGTCCAGCTCCGCCCGGAGGAAGCCGTTGCAGGTGCGTATCTCGGCCGGCAGCGGCAGGTTGCCCGGCGGCACGCAGCGCACCGCGTTCACGATCCGGGCATGGGGCAGGGAAAGCCCATCCCCGGCATCGGCGCCGTAGCGGCCCTGGGCGAAGCCGAACCGGATCAGGGTCTCGTAGAGCAGCACCCCGGCATAGTCGCCGGTGAACGGCCGGCCGGTGCGGTTGGCGCCGCGCACGCCAGGCGCCAGCCCCACCACCAGCAGCCCGGCGCCGCGATCGCCCCAGCTCGGTACCGGAGCGTTCCACCAGTCCGGCTGCGCCGCCCGGTTCGCGGCGCGGTATTCCGCGAGGCGCGGGCAGAGCGGGCAGTCGTGCGGTGGCTCGGCCGCATCCGGAGGCACGGCAGCACCCGTCGTTCCCGCCGCCATGACCGCACTCCGTTCCCGCTCGTTCCGTTCTTCCTGGCAGCCGGAACGCCCCTGGTCCAGCGCCGGCGGGACGGACAGGCGGTCAGGCCACCTCGTCCGGCTCGGCTGCCGCGTCGACCGTCACGGCGCGGGACGCATGGCGATGCCGGGGCTCGGTCTGGCGCCGGGTGAACTCCGGCGCGATGTCGAGCAGCTCCAGGAACTGGTCGGCCTGCCGGCGCAGCTCGTCGCCCACCATCGCCGGCACGGTGCGAAGCGACGACACCACCGACACCTTGACCCCCTGGCGCTGCACCGCCTCCACCAGGCGGCGGAAGTCGGAGTCGCCGCTGAACA
>CAXSHC010000037.1:0-14648 GCA_964236745.1 uncultured Acetobacteraceae bacterium | reverse complement strand
AGGCCACCTGCTCGGCGCCGAACACCGACTTGTAGAAGCCGATGGCGGCGAGCGTGGCGGAAGCACAGTCCATGGTGGATGCGTGCAAGACGGCGAACCGCTCGCTGATGATCGCCTACCGCCTGCAATACACTCCCGAGCACCGCACGATCATCCAGATGGCCCGCTCCAGGGCCTACGGCACCGTGCAGATGATCGAGGCGGTGAACGGGCAGAACGACGCGCCCAACGGGCAATGGCGGCAGATCAAGTCCATGGCCGGCGGCGGCTCGCTGCCCGATGTCGGGCTGTACTGCCTGAACGCGTTCCGCTACATCACCGGCGAGGAGCCGGTGGCGGTGACGGCGCAGCTGACGCAACCGAAAAACGATCCCCGCTTCCGCGAGATCGAGGACGTGGCGATCTTCACCTTGCGCTTCCCCAGCGGCGTGATCGCCAGCGGCACCTCGGCCTACAGCTTCCACGAAAGCCGGTTCCTGCGCGTGCACGCCGAAACCGGCTGGTTCGGCATCGACCCCGCGTTCGGCTACGACAACCTCCAGCTTGCGATCAACCGCAAGGCCGGCAAGGCGAGCGCCACCGAAACCCGCCGCTTCTCGCCGAAAAGCCAGTTCGCGCAGGAGATGGACGCGTTTGCCGCCTCCCTGCACGCCGGGCAGGAGCCGCGCACCGGCGGCGCCGAGGGGCTCCAGGACATGAAGGTCATGGCCGCGATCTACCAGGCCGCCGCCAGCGGCGGCGTGGTGACGATGCCGACCGTGACCGGTCTCGACACCACGCGCGGGCCGTGGCCGGAGGCGCTCGGCGCCTTCGTGCCGGCCTGAGGCGCCACAAACGATGGATACCGCCATGCTACCGATCCCGCTTCGCCGCCGCCACGTCCTGTCCGGGGCGGCCGCCGCCACGTTGCTGTCCGCGACGGGCACCCGTGCTGCGACCGGCCAGCCGCTCGAACTGGTCGCCACCTTCACCGGCCCGCGTCAGGTGACGGGCGTGGCGGTGTCGGCCAGGAACCGCATCTTCGTGAATTTCCCACGCTGGGAAGAGGATGTCGCGATCTCGGTGGCGGAAGTGGGCGCGAATGGCGCGCTGACGCCGTATCCGGACCGTTCCTGGAACGCGTTCCGCAACGCCGACGCGGCGGCGGCGGCACCGGACCGGAGCTTCGTGTGCGTGCAAAGCGTCACCGTGGACGCGCAGGACCGGCTTTGGGTGCTCGATCCGGCAGCGCCCGGGCTCACCTTCGAGGTGCCCGGCGGCCCCAAGCTCGTGTGCATCGACCTCGCCACCAACGCGGTGAGGCGGATCTATCGCTTCGGTCCCGACGTGGCGCCGCAGGGCAGCTACCTCAACGACATCCGCTTCACCGCCGACGGCAGACGGGGGGTGATGACCAACTCGGGCGCGCCCGGCTGCCTGATCGCCTTCGACGTCGAAACCGGAGCCGCACGCCGCGTGCTGGTCGGGCATCCGAGCACGCAGTTCGACAAGACCGTGACCATCACGGTCGACAACAAGCCGCTGCGCATGCTGGACGGCCAGCCGGCGCACTTCTCCGCCGACGGCATCATGCTGGATGCCGACGACCGCACTGTGTTCTGGCAGGCCACCACGGGCAGGACCATGTACCGGGTGCCGCTCGCCGCCTTGTTCGATCAGGAGCTGACCCCGCAAGCGCTCGGCGACAAAGTGCAGGTGGCGGCCAAGACTTTTGTGACCGATGGCTACTGGTGCAGCCGGCGCGCCGGCATGCTGCTGACCGCATCGGAGGAGTTCGCGGTGCGGCGTCTGGAGCCGGACGGCCGCTACGTCACCGTGGCGCAGGATCCGCGCCTGCTCTGGCCCGACAGCATGGCCGAGGGCCCGGATGGCGCCATCTACGTGACCGCCTCGCATATCCCGGAAATGAAGGCTTGGCAGGGTCCGGGCGTCAAGCAAACGCAGCTGTTCCGCTTCCATCCGGGCCAACCAGGGAGACCGCACCCATGACCAAGGTGATCGGCTACGCCGCCAACCATTCCTTCAGCCGCCTGAAGCCGCTGGAGTTCGAGCGCGACGACCCGAAGGTAAACGAGGTCGAGATCGAGGTGCTGTTCTGCGGCGTGTGCCATTCCGACATCCACCAGGCGAAGAACGAGTGGGGCAACACGGTCTACCCGTGCATGCCGGGCCATGAGGTGGTGGGCCGGGTGACGCGCACCGGCGGCTCGGTCACGCGGCACAAGGTCGGCGATCTCGTCGGCGTCGGCTGCATGGTCGACAGCTGCCGTTCCTGCGCGCCGTGCCACGCGCACGAGGAGAACTATTGCGAGGGGCCGAACAGCTGGCTCGCCACCTATAACGGCCCGATGGTGCCGGCGGCGATGTCGCCGGACAAGACCAATAGCTATGGCCGGGACAACACCTATGGCGGCTATTCCACCCTCATGGTGGTGGCCGAGGATTTCGTGCTCCGCATCCCGGCCGGGCTGAAGCCGGAGGTCGCGGCACCCATCCTGTGCGCCGGGGTGACCACCTACTCGCCGATGAAGTACTGGGGCGTGAAGCCGGGCGACAAGGTCGGCATCATCGGCTTCGGCGGGCTCGGCGACATGGCGGCCAAGCTCGCAAAGGCGATGGGCGCCGAGGTCACCCTGTTCACCCGGTCGCAGGAGAAGACGGCCGAGGCGGAGCGGCTGGACGCCAGGGCAGTGCTGAGCACCGACAAGGCGGCGATGGCAGCCCTCAAGAACAGCTTCGACTTTATGCTCGACACCATCCCGGAGAAGCACGACGTCAACGCCTACATCGCCATGCTCAAGCGCGACTCCACCCTGGCGGTGGTAGGCGCCTTGGAGCCGCTGGCCCCGGTGAACAACCAGGAGCGCGCGATGCACCGCAAGAGCGTCGCCGGCTCGATCATCGGCTCCATCGCTGAGACCCAGGAGGTGCTGGACTTCTGCGCCGAGCACGGCATCGGCCCGGACATCCAGGTGATCCCGATCCAGCAGGTCAACCAGGCCTACAAGGAGGTGGAGAAGGGCGAGGTGCGGTTCCGCTACGTGATCGACATGGCTTCCCTCAGGCAGGAGCTGGCGGCCTGATCCTTGGGGCATCCATGCCGTTGCAGGACGGCGTGGAGACGACCAGATTGGGAAACAGGCGGAGCCGCCGGATCAGCTGGTCCGGGCAGGCAGGCCGCAGCGGAAGCAGTCGCGAGCCGGCGGTGCGGGCCGTCGGCACCAGGACGCCGCAGGGCATCCTGGTCGCCGATTGTCGTTCGCCGTCTCGCCACGGTTTATTCGCGATCGAACCGGGCGATCGCCCAGCAGGAGAAAACCCATGGTCAGACGTCACAAGGAAGAAGAGATCGCCGGGATCCTCGAGTTCGAGGGACGCGGCAGCCAGGATCCGGTGCTGCTCGAATGGCTGGCCGACCACCGCACCCGTAACGGCGGCAAGATCCGGGTGAGCCAGGGCGGCAAGGGCACAAGGGTGATGTTCAGCAAGGCGGCCGACATGGCGTTCTGGCAGCAGCGCTCCGAGCAACTGGCCAAGACCATGAAAAAGTCCGCCTGAGGCCGATCCGGCTTCCAGGCAACGGCCCCGGCTTCTAGGCAACGGCCCCGGCTTCTAGGCAACGGCCCCGGCTTCTAGGCAACGGCCTCGACGCGACAACGGCCTGGCGCGGCACCGGTCTCGGCGCGGTACCGGTCCGGGCCCCAAGCGTTGTCATTGAACTGTCATCGAACTGCAACAACGGCGCCATTGCCGCCGATTAGAAAGCGCTCGACCGCGGGCGCCGATCGGACGCGCCTCGCCTGTGCCAAGGAATACCCGATGCGTTCGTCGAACCGGCTTGTCCTGCGTGCCGCCACCTGCGGCGCCGCAGCCATGGTGCTTGGCCTGGCCTCGACGGCTGCCGCCCCCGCGCTGGCCGTCGACATCACCGGCGCCGGCTCCTCTTTCGCCGCCCCGATCTATGGCGCCTGGGGTGCGGCGGCCAAGGCGCCCCTCGGCGTGCTGCTGAACTACCAGGCTCTCGGCTCCAGCGCCGGGCAGAACCAGGTGATCGCCCGCACGGTGGATTTCGGCGCCTCCGACGCGCCGATGGCCGGCCCCAAGCTCGCCTCCAACATGCTGCTGCAGTTCCCCACCGTGATGGGCGGGGTGGTGCCGATCGTGAACCTGCCCGGGATCGGGTCGAACCAGCTGCGCCTGACCGGCGCGGTGCTGGCCGGGTTGTTCTCCGGCGAGATTTCCACCTGGAACGACCCGAAGATCGCCGCCCTGAACCCTGGCGTGAAGCTGCCAGACACCGCGGTGGCGGCGGTGCACCGTGCCGACGGGTCCGGCACCACCTTCGTGTTCACCTCCTACCTTGCCAAGGAAAGCCCGGACTGGAAGTCCAAGATCGGCGCCGCGTCCTCCATCGCCTGGCCCACCGGCGCCGGCGCCAAGGGCAATGACGGCGTCGCCGCCACCGTGCGCAACACCGAGGGCGGCATCGGCTATGTCGAGTACGCGTTCGCCAACAAGAACGGCCTGACCACCACCCTGCTGCAAGACAAGGCCGGCGCCTTCGTGGCCCCCAACCTCGACAGCTTCACCCGGGCCGCCGACGGCGCCGACTGGCAGGACGCCCAGTTCTTCGCGGTTGACCTGCTCGACACCCCGGGCGCCGGCGCCTGGCCGATCGTGTCCGCGACCTTCGTGCTGCTGCCGATCAACCCCAAGGACACCGCGCGCAGCGCTGCCGTGCTGCGCTTGTTCGACTGGGCGTTCCGTAACGGCGCGGACACCGCCCGGTCGCTGCAGTACGTGCCGCTGCCCGCCTCGGTGCAGGCCACGGTACGCCACGCCTGGACCAACGTCGCCGGAGCCCCCACCCTGGCGCAGTGACACGCCGGGCCGCGTCCTGGCCGGCCGAAACCGGGAGCTTCCCATGACCACGGATGCCGGCACCGCCGGAACCGCCGCGACGGAACGGCAATGGGGCGATCCCGCCTTTGCCGGGCTGGCGCGCGCCTGCGGCCTGGTAGTGCTGCTGCTGATCGGGGGCATCATCGCGGTGATGCTTCTGGGCGGGCGGCAGGCGTTCTCCACCTTCGGCTGGGGCTTCCTGTCCTCTTCCGCCTGGAACCCAGTGCTGGACCGCTACGGCGCGCTGACTGCGGTGTTTGGCACCGTGGTCACGGCCGCGATCGGCCTCGCGGTGGCCGTGCCGCTGGCCTTCGGCGTGGCGTTCTGCCTCACCGAGATGGCGCCCGCTTGGCTGTCGGGGCCCCTCGGCACCGCGGTCGAGCTGCTGGCGGCGGTGCCCTCCATCATCTTCGGCATGTGGGGCTTCTTCGTGATCGTGCCGGTCATGGCGCATGACATCCAGCCGCCGCTGATCCACACCCTGGGCCACGTGCGCCTGCTGCACCCGTTCTTTTCCGGCGCGCCCTTCGGCACCGGGCTGCTCACCGCTGGCTTGATCCTGGCGGTGATGGTGACGCCGTTCATCGCCGCCGTGATGCGCGACGTGTTCAACTCCATGCCGCCGGTGCTCAAGGAAAGCGCCTACGGGCTCGGCTCCACGCGCTGGGACGTGATGCGGCAGGTGGTGCTGCCCTGGTCGCGCACCGCGGTGATCGGCGGCATCATGCTCGGGCTGGGCCGGGCGCTGGGCGAGACCATGGCCGTCACCTTCGTGATCGGCAACACCAACCGCATCAGCGCGTCGCTGTTCTCGCCCGGCAACACTATCGCCTCCTTGATCGCGCTGGAGTTTCCCGAAAGCTCGGCCGGCAGCCTGAAGCTGTCGGCGCTGCTGGCGCTTGGCTTCATCCTGATGGTGATCTCCTTTGTCACCTTGGCCTGCTCGCGCCTGCTGCTGCGCACCGGCCGGCCGGTGCGCAGCCACGGGCAACGCTCGTGATGTCCGCCACCGCCGCCACTGCCGCCCGCCCGTTCGCCGGCGCAGGGTCGCGCGACCTTGGCCTGCTCCGGCGGCGCCGCGCCGCCGACGCGGTGGCGACGGCCTTGTGCTTCGCCGCCACGGTGGTGGTGCTGGCCGCTCTCGCGTCGATCCTGTGGACCCTGGTGTCCTACGGCATCGGCGGGCTGACGCTTCGCACCCTGACCCACGTCACGTCCCCCGCCGGCGGCAATGGCGGCCTGCTCAACCCCATCGTCGGCAGCGTGATCCAGGTGGGGCTGGCCACCCTGCTCGGCACCCCGATCGGGCTGCTGGCCGGCATCTACCTCGCCGAGTACGGCGCCGGCTCCGTTGTCGCCAACGCCGTGCGCTTCGTGTCCGACATGCTGTTGTCGGCGCCGTCCATCCTGGTCGGGCTGTTCGTCTACCTCGTGCTGGTGGCGCCGTTCCACCACTTCTCCGGCTGGGCCGGCGTGGTGGCGCTGGCGATCCTGGTGATCCCGATCGTGGTGCGCACCAGCGAGGACATGCTCCGGCTGGTGCCGTTGTCGATGCGCGAGGCCGCCGCCGCCCTGGGGGCGCCGCACTGGAAGGTGGTGCTGCTGGTGTGCGTGCGCGCGGCGCGGCGCGGCATGATGACCGGCGTGCTGCTGGCGGTGGCCCGCATCTCCGGCGAAACCGCGCCGCTGCTGTTCACCTCGCTCGGCAACCTCAACTGGTCGCTGTCCCTGAACCACGAGATGGCGAGCCTGCCGGTGACCATCTACCAGTATGCGGGCTCCCCCGCCGACGACTGGGTGCAGCTGGCCTGGACCGCCGCCCTGCTGATCACCGCGGGCGTGCTGCTGATCAACATCGCAGCCCGGCTGGGCCTGCGCGGACAGGACACGTGATGGACGACCGGACCCCCAGCCCGATGCCGGCCATGATCCTGGGAAACACGGCGTCTCCCGCCGCTGCCACCGGCCGGCCGATGATCTCCATACGCAACCTCGACTTCCATTACGGCGCGTCGCAGGCCCTGAAGGGGATCACCCTGGACTTCTCCGCACGCCAGGTCACCGGCCTGATCGGCCCGTCCGGCTGCGGCAAGTCGACGCTGCTTCGCGTGCTCAACCGCATGTACGACCTTTATCCCGGCCAGCGCGCCAGCGGCGAGGTGCTGCTGGACGGCGAGAACATCGTCGGGCCCCATGTCGACGCCAACCGTCTGCGCTCGCGCGTCGGCATGGTGGTCCAGAAGCCCACCCCGTTCCCGATGTCGATCGAGAACAACATCGCGTTCGGCATCAGGCTGCACGAGCGGCTGGGTCGCGCCGACATGGCCGCCCGCATCGAGGACGCGCTGCGCCGCGTGGCGCTGTGGAACGAGGTCAAGGACCGGCTGCGCTCCGGCGCCACCTCCTTGTCCGGCGGGCAGCAGCAGCGGCTGTGCATCGCGCGCACCATCGCTACCCGGCCGGAGGTGATCCTGCTCGACGAGCCCACCTCGGCGCTGGACCCGATCTCGACCGCGCGCATCGAGGAGCTGCTCGACGAGCTCAAGCAGGACTTCACCATCGCCATCGTCACCCACAACCTGCAGCAGGCGGCGCGCTGCGCCGACCGGGTGGCGTTCTTCTACATGGGCGAGCTGGTCGAGGTGGACGAGGCGTCGCGCTTGTTCACCACGCCCAGGCAGAAGCGCACCCAGGACTACATCACCGGCCGCTTCGGCTGAGGAGCCACGCCATGAACAGCAGCCCCGGCCACATCGTTTCCTCCTTTGAGCAGGAGCTGAACCAGCTGCGTGGCCTGATGGCGCGCATGGGCGGCCTGGTGGAAAGCCAGACCGCGCACGCCATCCAGGCGATCCTGGAGCACAACCCGGAAGCCGCCCAGATGGCCATGGAGCAGGACCCGGAAGTGGACGCGCTGGAGCGCGAGGTCGAGGCGCGGGCGATCAAGATGCTGGCGCTGCGTGCCCCCATGGCGCAGGACCTGCGCGAGATCGTGTCGGCGCTCAAGGTCACCTCCGACCTGGAGCGCATCGGCGACTACGCCGCCAACGTCGCCAAGCGCTCGCTGCGCCTGGGCAACGTCAGTCCCGACATCTCGCTCGGCGGCCTGCGCAACATGGGCCGGCTGGTGCAGGAAAGCCTGCGCCTGGCGATCGACGCGCTGGGCCAGAACGACAAGGAAAAGGCGCTGGACGTGTGGCGCTCGGACAAGGCGGTGGACGAGATCTACACCGCCATGTTCCGCGAGCTGGTGACGTACATGATGGAGGACCCGCGCAACATCGGCGCCTGCACCCACCTGCTGTTCATCGCCAAGAACATGGAGCGGATCGGCGACCACGCCACCAACATCGCCGAGCGCGTGCACTACGCGGTGACCGGCGAGATGCTGCCGCCCGCGCGCCCGCGCGGCGGCTTCAACCCCGAGGCGACCCCATGAGCCAGACCCATGCCGTTCCGCCGAACCGGGAGCAGACCATGAGCCGTCGTCCCGCCGCGCGCGAGGAAGCCCGCCCGCGCGTGCTGGTGGTCGAGGACGACCCTTCGCTCGCGGTGATGCTGCGCTACAACCTGGAGAAGCTCGGCTACCAGGTGGAGGAAGCGGCCGACGGCCAGGAAGCGCTGCTGCGCGTGGCCGAGCAGGCCCCCGACCTCCTGCTGCTGGACTGGATGCTGCCCAGCCTGTCCGGCATCGAGGTGTGCCGCCAGCTACGCCGCCGTCCGCAAACGCGCGACCTGCCGATCATCATGCTCACCGCGCGCACGGAGGAGCAGGACTCGATACGCGGCCTCAACACCGGCGCCGACGACTACATCACCAAGCCGTTTGGCATGGAAGCGCTGGCGGCACGGGTGCGCGCCCTGCTGCGCCGCGCGCAGCCGCAGGCGAACGGCCTGACGCGGCAGTTCGCCGACATCGTGCTGGACGGCGCCGAGCACCGCGTGCAGCGCGCCGGCCGTGCGGTGCATCTGGGCCCGACCGAATACCGGCTGCTCGACTTCCTGATGCAGCACCCGCGCCGGGTGTTCTCGCGCGAGGACCTGCTGAACGCGGTCTGGGGCGCCGACATCCACGTGGAAGCGCGCACCGTCGACGTGCACATCCGCCGCCTGCGCAAGGCGCTGAACGCGCCGGGCGAGATGGATGTGGTGCGAACCGTGCGCACCGCCGGCTACGCGCTCGACCTGGAGCCGGTCTGACCCGGCCAGGACGCCCTCTGGCAGCGCGTTCCCGGCCAAAGCGCTCCCAGACGGGGCGCCGGGCGCGATGAGCCTGTGGCAGCGGCACAAGGTGCAGGATGGCCAGGCGCCGGACCGCCGCAGTCCGGCGCCCGACTGGTCGCCGTCCGACTGGTCGCTGCCCGAGCTGCTCGACATGCTGCCGCATCCGGTGGTGACGCTGACCTCGAACCGGCTCCTGCGTCATGCCAACGGCGCGGCCCAGGCCCTGCTATGCGACGCGCTGCCGGCACTGCTCCGCCATCCGCTGCTGGTGCAGGCGCTGGACCGCCTGGGGGGTGCCGCGGTGGAATCGGTCGACCTGGCGATGGACGTTCCGGTGCGCCGCGTGCTGCGCGTGGCGATGCGGGCCGACCGCCGCGCCGGCAGCGGCGGCCTGATCCTGCTGTCCTTGTCCGACCGCACCGAGCAGGAAGCGGTGGAGCGCATGCGCGCCGACTTCGTCGCCAACGCCAGCCACGAGCTGCGCACGCCGCTCGCCAGCCTGATCGGCTTCATCGAGACCCTGCAGGGCCCGGCCGCGAACGACGCGCCGGCACGCGTGCGCTTTCTCGCCATCATGGAAGCGCAGGCGGCGCGCATGTGCCGGCTGATCGACAACCTGCTCAGCCTGTCCCGCATCCAGATGCACGAGCACCGTCGTCCGGACGGTACCGTGCCGCCGTCGGCGCTGTTGAAGCGTGTCGCGGACGCGCACGAGCCGCAGCTGCGCGCCGCCCGCTGCACGCTTGATCTCGAGATCGCGGCCGGGCTGCCGCCGATGGCGGCCGATCCGGACCAGATGGCGCAGGTGCTGCACAACCTGCTCGACAACGCCGTCAAGTATGCCAGAGGCCCGGCGCGGATCTTGCTCCGTGCCGAGGCGGCGCCGGCCGGGCTGGGCCCATCGCCGGACGGTGTGGTGCTGTCCGTGTCCGACGACGGGCCCGGGATCGCGCCGCAGCACCTGCCGCGCCTGACCGAGCGGTTCTACCGTGCCGACGACGGTCCCGGCGCCAAGACCGGCAGCGGCCTGGGCCTCGCCATCGTCAAGCACATCGTCGGCCGACACGGCGGCCGGCTCGCCATACGAAGCACGCTGGGGCAGGGGACCTCGGTCAGCGTGTGGCTGCCGGCGCGGCCGCAGGGAACCTGACGCGTCCGGGAATCGTGTCGGCCACGACACGGTTGTCGCGAAAAGGACGCGTCGCCGGTTCCGCCTTATTCACGCCGTGGAACGCGACCGATAGGGTCCTGCCGATACAGCGGGACCGGCCCATGCCTCGACAACACCCTGCCAGGGCGGCTCTGCTCGCGGCCACGACATTCTGCGGCCCGCTCGCCATGTCCGGCCACGCCCTCGCCGACACGACCGACTCCCAGATCAGCGGCATCGAGAAGCAGATCCGGGCGCTGCAGGGCCAGCTCAACCACATGAAGCGGGACCTGTCGGCGCGCTCGGCCGAGGTGAGGGCGGCCCGCTCGGAAGCAGCGCAGGCGAGCAGGCAGGCGCGCGAGGCGGAGGAACGCTCGGGCCAGACCCGCTTCGACGGCAACGGCCACCCCCTGGCGCCGCCGCCCTTGTCCGCGCCTCCTGGCTACAACAACTACGCCAGCTACCCCGGCACGCAGGCGCCGTTCGCCAACATCAACGGCAACCCGGGCTACCAGCCGAGCGGCGGCCGCCTGAAGCAGGGACAGTTCGTGATCGGCGCCGTGCGCGTCACCCTGGGCGGCTTCATCGAGGCGGCCGGGATATACCGCAGCCGAAACGAGGATGCCGACATCTCGTCGAGCTTCAACACGGGCATACCCTTCGCGCAAAGCCCCAACTACCACCAGGACGAGTTCCGCGGCTCGGCGCGGCAAAGCCGTGTGTCGCTTCTGGCCGAAGCCTCGCCGAACGCGGTGACGCAGCTTTCCGCCTATTACGAGACCGACTTCAACAGCTCGGGCGTCACCTCCAACTCGGTGGAAAGCAACAGCTACACGCTGCGCCTGCGCCAGGCCTACGCCACCTATGCCCGCTCCGACCTCGACCTCTACGTGCTCGGCGGCCAGGCATACTCTCTGGCGACGATGAACAAGTTCGGCATCGTGCCGCACCAGGAAGACACCCCGCTGCAGATCGACGCCCAGTTCGTCACCGGCTTCGTGTGGAAGCGCGACGTGGGCCTGCGCATCGTCAAGGGCTTCGACAACGACAGGTTCGACATCGGCGTGTCGGTGGAAAGCCCGCAAAGCACCTACTCGATCGGCGGCAACGGTTCCGGCCTGCCTGCCGCCGACACCGTCAACACCACCAACGCCGGCCTCAGCGGCAACGGCGGCACGCTGAACAGCCTTGCCACCTATTCCACCGAGTACGCCCCCGACGTGATCGCCAAGGTCACCGCCGATCCCGGCTGGGGCCACTACGAGCTGTTCGGCATCGCGCGCTTCCTGCACGACCGGGTCAGCAGCGTCGGCAACGGCAACAACAAGACGGTGCTGGCCGGCGGCGTCGGCGGCGGCGTGATCCTGCCGGTGATCAAGAACAAGCTCGACTTCCAGGCGTCCGCCCTGGTCGGCCAGGGCATCGGCACCTACGGCTCCGGCCAGTTCGCCGACGCCACCCTGGCCCGGGACGGCTCGCCGCAGCCGCTGCCCGAGGTGATCGCGCTGGTCGGGCTGATCGCGCGTCCGGTGAAGCCGGTCGACCTCTACGCCTATGTCGGCACCGAGCAGATCACCCATCGCGAGGATTTCAGCATCGGCAGGAAAGGCTATGGCTACGGCAGCCCGCTTTATTCCAATGCCGGCTGCAACATCGAGCTGAGCGCGCTGCCCTGCACCGCCAACACGTCGGGAATCGTGGAAGGCACGCTCGGCGGGTGGTGGCGTTTTCTCAAGGGCGACTACGGCACCATGGAGACCGGCGCGCAGTATGCCTATGTGCAGCGCACCGCGTTCGGCGGCATCGGCGGCTCGCCGAAGACGGACGAGAACATCCTGATGTTCTCCTACCGCTACCTGCCGTTCCAGTAGCCGGCCGGGTCGGCAACACCTGCCGTGCTGCCGTGCTGCCGTGCTGCCGTGCTGCCGCGACGCATCGTGTCGTGTCGTGGAAGCAACATCCCAACGACTGCTTGTTGTGGTTCAATCAAAACTGCGCTGTCATCAAACGGTCATCATAGCTTCGCCGAGCCGACACTCATCGCCGGAACGAATTTGGCTATCTGTTCCGCGCCGCGGGGCAGGTTGTTCCTGCCGGGCACGGGACCGGAACCTGATGACGAGACGCTTCTTCCCCAAGGCGAGCCTCCTGGCGGCGACCGCGCTGTGCGGCGTTGGCACTCTTGCCGGTCCGGCGTACGCCGACCCGACCACCACCCAGATCAGCTCGATCGAGAAGCAGATCCGGGCGCTGGAAGGTCAGCTCAACCACATGAAGCACGACCTGTCGGCGCGCGGCGCCGAGGTCCGGGCCGCACGTCAGGAAGCCGCCACCGCCAGCCGGCAGGCGCGCGAGGCGGAGGAACGGGTCGGCCCCGTGCGCTACGACGCCAGCGGACGGCCGATGGCGCCGCCGCCATTGTCTGCCCCGCCCGGCTACATTTATGCCGGCTCGCCTTACCAGAACGTGGCCGGCTATCCGACCTACGCGCCGAGCGGCCCGAAGCTCAAGCAGGGCCAGTTCGCGGTCGGCAACGTGCGCGTCACCCTGGGCGGCTTCATCGAGGCGGCAGGGATATATCGATCCAAGAACGAGAGCGCGGACATCTCGTCCAGCTTCAACACGGGCATCCCGTTCGCGCAAAGCCCCAACTACCACCAGGACGAGTTCCGCGGTACCGCCCGGCAGAGCCGCATCTCGCTGCTGGCCGAGGCGAACCCGAACGACTACACCACGCTGTCGGCGTACTACGAGACCGACTTCAACAGCGCCGGCGTCACGTCGAACTCCGTGGAAAGCAACAGCTACACGCTGCGCACCCGCCAGCTTTATGCCACCTACGCCCGCAGCGACGACGACTTCTACGTGTTGGGCGGGCAGAGCTGGAGCCTGCTGACGATGTTCCGCAAGGGCATCACGCCGCGCACCGAGGATCTGCCCAGCGTGATCGATGCGCAATACGTTCCGGGATTCACCTGGACCCGCAACGTCGGCCTGCGCATCGTCAAGGGTTTCGACCACGACAAGTTCGACATCGGCGTGTCGGTGGAAAGCCCGCAAAGCACCTACACCCAGACCGCGACCTCGCTGCCCGGTGTCACCATCAACACCGCCAATGCAGGACTGAGCGGCAACGGCGGCACCCTGAACAGCCTCACCACCTATTCCACCGAATACGCTCCTGACGTGCTCGCCAAGGTCACCGCCGATCCCGGCTGGGGTCATTACGAGCTGTTCGGCGTCGCCCGCTTCCTGCACGACCGCGTCAGCGTGCTTGGCTCCGGCTCGGGCAACACCGTGCTGGCCGGGGGCGGCGGCGCCGGCATGACCCTGCCGATCATCCCCAAGCGGCTGGAGTTCCGCTTGTCCGGCCTCGCCGGCGAGGGCATCGGCCGCTACGGCTCGACCCAGCTCAACGACGCCACCATCGCCCGCGACGGCTCGCCGAAGCCACTGCCCGAGGTGATCGCGCTGGCCGGCCTGTTGTTCCACGCCAACAAGAAGCTCGACCTATACGACTACATCGGCACCGAGCAGATCCTGCACCGCGAGTCCTACAGCGTCGGCAAGAACAACTACGGCTACGGCAACCCGCGCTACAACAACGCCGGCTGCGACATCGAGCTGAGCGCTGCCGCCACCTGCACCGGCAACACCCGCGGCATCGTGCAGGAAACCGTCGGCGGCTGGTGGAAGTTCTTCCACGGCGACTACGGTACCATGCAGGCAGGCGCCCAGTACTCCTGGACCGAGCGCGCCGCCTTCCGCGGCGTGGGAGGCAGCCCGCATACCGACGAGAACATCGCCATGTTCTCCTTCCGCTACTACCCGTTCCAGTAGCGCTATCGGAACTTCGGCGTCGGGGGTGGGGGGCGCCGCGAGGTGCCCCCCTTTCTCGTCAGGCCATTCGCTTCACGCCGGAACCACGTCCGGGCCGTTCCTCGGAAACCGGCCGATCACCGACGGATCGATGTTCAGATGCTGCGCCACCAGCTGCGGCGGCGCGCGCGTCAGCCACTGCGACAGCGAAACCTCCGAGAACCGGTCCGCCTTGAAGATTTCCAGGAACTGCAGCTCGGTGCTGCCGGTGTTCTGGATGTAGTGCCCGAGGCTCTTCTTGATATAGCCGACGTCGCCGGCGCGGAAATCCGCGGTCTGCGCTTTTGGGCCGGTATTGAACACGGTCATGCGCGCCTCGCCTTTGATGTAGTACTGCCACTCGTCGGCGTTCGGGTGCCAGTGCAGCTCGCGCAATCCGCCCGGCTCGACCGTCACCAAGGCGGCGGCAATCGTCTTGGATATCGGGAAGTTGCTGCTGTCGGCGATCTGCACCCGGCCGCCCTTGGTCACCTTGTTCGGCGTCATCGCACCC